>JACQNT010000124.1 GCA_016202915.1 Acidobacteriota bacterium | reverse complement strand
TCACGACCATCCCGGCCTCGGCCCGGCGCGAGCACGCCGGCACCAGCGCCCGCGATCCTTCGACTTCGACCACGCAGATCCGGCACACGTTGACCGGCGTGAGGTTCTCCAGGTAGCAGAGCGTCGGAGTCTCGATCCCCGCCTGCCTGCAGGCGTCCAGGAGGGTGGATCCCTCCTTCACCTTGACGGGGCGCCCGTCGATGGCGATCTCGACGATACGGTCCGGGGCCGGCGTCGGCGCCTCGCTCACGGCTTCCCTCCGTCGAGGCGCAGCAGCTTCCCCAGGGCCGACTGGACGGCGACGGCCGCCGTCTGCCCCAATCCGCAGATGGAGGCGTCGCGCATCGCCTGGCCGATCTCCGACAGGAGCTGCAGCTCGTCCCGCACCGAGCCTAGCGGGCGGCCCCGGGCCAGCCGGTGCAGCGACTCCTCCTGCCGCACCGTGCCGACGCGGCAGGGGACGCACTGGCCGCACGATTCGTCCCGGAAGAAGGCGGCGATCCGCAGGACGATGTCCCACGGATCGACCGTGTCGTCGAAGGCCATGACGACCCCCGATCCGAGGCTCGCGCCGATGGCCCGCGTCCCCTCGAAGGTGAGGGGGACATCGAGATCCTCGGGGGTCACGAAGCTGCCCGCCGCCCCGCCGAGCAGCACCGCGCGCAGCGACCGCCCGCCGGGCACCCCGCCGGCCCTGTCGAGGAGCGCCCGCAGCGTCGTCCCGAACGGGACCTCGTACAGGCCGGGGCGCGCCACGTGGCCGGAGAGGCAGAACAGCTTCGTGCCCGTCGAGCCGGAGGTGCCGACACTGGCGAACGCCGGGCCGGTCTTCTCGATGATTTCGAGGACGTTGGCCAGCGTTTCGACGTTGTTCACCACCGTCGGCTTCCCGAACAGGCCGGCCTCCGTCGGGAAGGGCGGCTTGTTGCGCGGCTCCCCCCGGAGCCCTTCGATCGAATTGAACAGGGCCGTCTCCTCCCCGCAGATGTAGGCGCCGGCGCCGCGCCGGATCTCGATGTCGAAGCGGACGCCCTGGCCCATGATGTCGTCGCCGAGGAACCCCTTCGATCGCGCCGAGGCGATCGCCCCGGCCAGCCGGGCGGAGGCGAGAGGGTACTCGCCCCGGACATACAGGTAGCCGCGCTCGCAGCCGGTCGCGTAGCCGGCGATGGTCATCGCCTCGACGATGGCGAACGGGTCCTCCTCCATCAGGACCCGGTCCTTGAACGTCCCCGGCTCCGACTCGTCGGCGTTGCAGACGACGTAGTGCGGCCGGACGGCGGCCCGGGCCACGGCCTCCCACTTGCGACCGGTGGGGAACGCGGCGCCTCCGCGCCCGACCAGCTTCGCATCGATCACCTCCCGGATCACGCCGACGGGGCCGAGAGCGACCGCCCGCCGGAGCGCCTGGTAGCCTCCGTGCGCCCGGTAGTCGTCGAGGCTGGCCGGATCGACGCGCCCTACCCGGCGCAGGAGGCGGAGCCCCGGCTCGCCGAACTGCGGGATCCTCGCGGCCGGCGGCGCATCCGCTGCGCGGCCCGCGAGCGCGTCCACCACGCCGGCGCAGGTAGCGGGGGCGAGGGAGCGCTCCACGGGCCGCTCCCCGGCCAGTGTCACCAGGACGCCCGGGGCTCTCTCGCAGAGGCCCAGGCAGGGGCTCCGCAGCCACATCGCCCGCCTGTCCCGTCCGCCCTGCCCGTTCGAACCCGCCGGTCCGAGGGCGCCCTCCAGCTCGGCGCACAGCGCCTTCGCGCCGCGCACGCGGCAGGCGATGTCGTCGCAGACGTGGACCGCCGCAGGCGGGCGGGCTTCGAGCGACAGGAGCGCGTAGAAGGTGGCGACGCCGTACGCCTCCGCAGGAGGGACGGAGAGACGCTGGCAGACGTAATTCAGGGCGCCCGGGCTCAGCCAGCCGGCGCGGGCCTGGACGGACTGCAAGACGGGCAGGAGGAGGTGCCGGCGTTGCCGCGCTTCGTGCCCCCCCGTGGCGGCGCGCCCGTCGATCCCGGCGCGGCGCTCTCCCCCGTCCCAGCCGGAGGCCGGCGGGCCCAGGACGTCGTCGACCGCCTGCCGCTCGGCCTGCGAGGGTCGCTCCCTGCCGAGGTGCAGATCCATCAACGCCCCCGCCCGGCGGCGACCGGGTGGCGGGGCGCATCGGCCCTCTCGATCCGGACGGCGGTCGCCTTGAACTCGGCCGTGCCGGACTTGGGGTCGGTGGCGTCGATCGTGAGGAGGTTCGTGGCCACGTCGTCCGGGAAGTGGAGGGTCATGAAGGCGAGCCCGGGCCGCAGGCCGGCGTCGTAGCGGACGGGGACCACGACGGCTCCGCGCCGCGAGCTCACCCGCACGGCCTCGCCCTCCGCGAACCCGAGCCGCTCCCCGTCCTCCGGGGCGATGTCGATCGTCTCCTCCCGGCGCAGGGGCGAGGTATATCCGGAAGTCTGGACCCCGGTGTTGAAGGAGTCGAGCCGGCGCCCGGTCGTGAGCCGGATCGGGAAATCCACCGTCAGCTCGTCCACCGGGGGCTCGTACTCCACCGGCGTGATCGGCGCCCTGGGCCCGCGCACCGGATCCTCCCACAGCCGCGCGTGGAGGAATTGCTCTCCCGGATGGCTCTCGTCGGGGCAGGGCCACGGGATCCCTCCGAGCTCCTCGAGCCGGCGGTACGACATGCCGGCGTGCATCGGCGAGAGCGTCCGGACCTCGTTCCACACCTGCTCCGCCGCCGGCTTCCCCCAATCGTGCCCCAGGCGGCCCGCCAGGTCGCAGACGATCCGGATGTCGTCGCGCGCCTGGCCCGGCGGGTCGAGGGCCTTGCGGACCCGCTGGACGCGCCGCTCGCTGCTCGTGACGGTCCCCTCGGATTCGCACCAGGCCGCGGCGGCGGGCAGGACCACGTCGGCGATCTGGGCCGTCTTCGTGAGGAAGAGGTCCTGGACGACGAGGTGATCGAGCCCTTCCATCAGGCGCATGGCGCGCGCCATGTCCGCCTCCGACTGGCAGGGGTTCTCGCCGACGACGTACAGGGTCTTGAGCTGCCCGCGCTCCATCGCCTCGAACATTCCCGTCAGGTGCCAGCCGCGCTCCGGCGGGATCTTCGCCCCCCAGGCGCGCTCGAACTTCGCGCGGGCCTCTGCGCTCTCGACGTCCTGGAAGCCGGGCAGCCGGTTCGGGATGGCCCCCATGTCCCCTCCCCCCTGGACGTTGTTCTGCCCGCGCAGGGGATTGAGCCCCGACCCGTAGCGCCCCACGTGGCCGGTCAGGAGCGCCAGGTTGATGAGGGCCAGGACGTTGTCCACGGCGTTGTGATGCTCGGTGATGCCGAGCGTCCAGCAGATCTGGGCGCGATCGGCCCGCGCGTAGTCGTGGGCGAACCTCTGGATGAGCCGCGCCGGCACGCCGCTCAGGCGCTCCCCTTCCTCCGGGGTGTAGCGCTCCACGCTCTTCCGGTACTCCTCGAACCCCGTGGTGGCACGCTCGATGAAGGCGCGGTTCACGAGGCCCGCCTCGATGATCTCCCGGCCGACGGCGTTCGCGAGCGCGATGTCGGCCCCCACGTCCAGCCCGAGCCACACGTCGGCCCACTTGGCGGTGCCGGTCCTGCGGGGATCGACGACGTACAGCTTCGCCCCGCGGTGCACCCCCTTCAGCACGTGGTGGAAGAAGATCGGGTGCGTCTCGCGGGCGTTCGAGCCCCAGAGGGCGATGAGGTCCGTCTCCTCGATCTCCGTGTACGAACTGGTGCCCCCGCCCGCCCCGAAGACCGTCGCCAGACCGACGACGCTGGGGGCGTGTCAGGTGCGGTTGCAGGAATCGACGTTGTTGCTGCCCATCACCACCCGGGTGAACTTCTGCGTGATGAAGTTCACCTCGTTGGTGGCCTTCGAGCAGCTGAACAGGCCGAATCCCGTCGTCCCCCGCCGGTCCTTGATCACGGGCCGGAAGCCGTCCGCCGCCCGGTCGAGGGCCTCGTCCCAGCTCGCCGGCCGCAGGATCCCGTTCTCCCGGACCAGAGGCCGGCTGAGCCGCGTGTAATGAGCGCTCATGCGTCCTCCCCGCCGCTTCCTCCGAACCTTCCCGCGAAGCATAATCCAACCGGGGCCGGAAAGGAATCGCCCGCCGGGCCACCCGGAACACGCGGGCCGCGGGGCCCGCTCCGCGCCGATCCGGGTGGCGGCGTTCCGGGGGATGTAATAGATTTCCCCGCATGGCGGACGACTTTGATCTGGGCCGCACGGCGTCGGCGGGGGACCTCCTGAGCAGGCTCCCGAACGCGCCTCTCGCCTACCTTCAGGGCGCGCTCGTCAATGCCGCTCTCGGGCCGAACCATCTCCTCCTGATCCTCAAGAACCCGGGCGTCGCGGCGCCCCTGATCACGCAGATTTGCGGCAACCGCGGCTGGCTCGCAGCCTACGAGGTGAAGGCGGCGATCGTGCTGCACCGGAAAACCCCGCGCGCGAGCGCCATGAACCTGGTCTCGTTCCTGTGGTGGCGCGACCTGGCGCGCGTCACCGACCACGCGGGCCTGGCTCCTCCGCTGCGCCGCGCCGCCGAGCATCTGCTCGCCGCGCGCCTCCAGGAGATGGCGCTGGGCGAGAAGATCGCTCTCGCGCGGATCGCCAGCCGCGGCGTCATCTACGCGCTCCGCCGGGACGGGGACCCGATGGTCATCCGGGCCCTGCTGAAGAATCCGCGCCTGGTGGAGGAGGACGTCCTCGCCATCGCCGCCGGGACGGCGACGCGGCCGTCCGTGCTCCGCGCGCTGGCGGAGGAGGAACGCTGGATCGCTCGCCCGTCCGTCCGCAAGTCGATCGCCAGGAACCCGGAGACCCCGAGAGCGGTCGCTCTGCGGCTGATCCGCGATCTGAGCACCGCGCATCTCAGGGACTTGGCGCGCGCGCCGCGCGTGCCGGTGCTCGTCAAGATCGCCGCCCGGCGTCTGATTGAATCCCGCTCCCGGCAAAGCGCCTGATGCGCGGCTGCGGGCGCGGTCGCCCGCGATCCTTTCGGGGCGCCTCCGCCGGGACCGCGCCGATTGGCACTAACTCGTTGTGCGGCTGGATCTTGCGCTTGTTTGACAAACCCCGACCCCTTCCTTATTATTAGCCAGCGCTCAAAGCGAGATGGCGCAAGGATTTGGACGTACCGGGTGCGGAGCCGATGGCGAGCTTCGGCGAGACCCTGAAGCGGGAGCGTGAGCTGCGCGAGATCTCCCTGCGGCAGGTCTCCGAGGCGACCAAGATCAACATCCGCTATCTCGAGGCCCTCGAGCAGAACCGCTTCAACGTCCTTCCCGGAGGCCTGTTCAACAAGGGGTTCATCCGCGCCTACGCCACCTACATCGGCATCGACGGCGAGACGATGGTCAACTCCTACCTGCACGAGGTCGCCGCCCGCGAGGAGGGCGGCGAGCCCGGAGCCGCAAGGGAGGAGTCGACCCTCCACCGGCCGGCCGCGCTCCCGCAGCGGCGCGCGGATCCGAAGAAGGCCGCTCCCGCTCCCGCCTCCGCTCCGCCGGCACCGGCCCCGGCGACGGGGCCCGGCGCCGGCGAAGCGCCGGAGCGCGACGCGGCCGGGGCGCCGGCGTGCGAGGCGGTGGATCCGGACTGGGTCATCGTGAGCGAGAGCCCCAGGCCGGGGCCCTACGGGACGCAGCACCCTCCCTCCATCGTCTCCATCAGCGAGGTCGAGGCGCCGGAACGCAGGGTCCCTTCGTCGCGCGCCGTGGTCTGGATCCTGTCGCTCGTGGCTGGCGCCGCCCTGCTGTTCGTCATCCTCGCCCTCCTGTCGAGGCCGAAGCCGGCGCCTCCGGACCTGCGACCCGCGACGATCGGGACCGCCGGGGGAGGCGCGGCCGATGCCGCGCAGACGTCCGCGCTCGAGGCTCTCTCCGCGGCGCAGGAGATCTCCGCACCCGATCCGGGCGGCTCGCCGTCAGGGCCCTCGATCGGAAATCGGCCCCCGGAGCCCGGCGCGGCTGGCGATCCGGCCGCCTCGGAGCCGGACGCCTCGGGCGCCCCTCCGCGGTCGCTGTCGATCGCCTCGGCCGGCGGCGCGAAAAGCCCGGTGGAGAGCGAGGAGGCTCCCGGACCGATGCGCGTGGAGATTGAAACCACCGACACAACCTGGGTTCAGCTCACCTGCGACTCGCGGGACATGATCAGCAGGTACATGCACGAGGGAGAGTCGGCGACGATGGAATGCCTCAGCAAGGTCCGCGTGAGCGCCACGGATGCCGGGGCGGTGCACCTGAGCGTCAACGGCACCCCGTGCATGCCCCTTGGCGAGCCGGACACCCGCGCCTACGGGTACACGATCCGCATCGACGATTACCGGAAGATCTGCCAGGGGGGCTGGCGAGGAGCGGATGGCCGCCCCTGAACCGATCGCCGCCGCCGGCGCGGCGCGCCACCCCTTAGTGGAGCGGATCCTGGCCGGGAACGCCCCCGAGGCGCTCCGCCTCTCGGCGGCGCGCGGGGCGCTGCCGATCCCCCAGCAGGACCTGATCTACGTCCAGATCTGCCTGCTGCGGGACCCCGGCGCCGGAATCGCCCAGGCCGTCTCCGAGAGCCTCGCCAAGCTGTCCCAGGAGACCCTGGCGCCGCTCCTCAGGGACCCCGGGTGCGACCCGATCGTCATCGACCACTTCGCGCGCTCCGGGCGCCTGGCCGGCGCCGCGCTGGAGGCGGCCATGGCCAACCCGGCCATCCCTGACGCGACGCTCGAGGCGCTCGCCGAGAAGGCCCCCGGGGAAACCCTCACCCTGATCATCACCAACGAGGTCCGCATCATCGGCAACCCGCGGCTGGTCGACCTGCTGCGCGCCAACCCGAACCTGGGCCCGGACAGCAGGCGGCGGCTCGCCGAGCTGGAGCGCGATTTCGTCGGGAAGGAGGCCCTGCGGATCCGGCGTCCCGCCGCGGCGCCGGAGGCCGCGGCCGGGCCGGTCGCCGGGGCGGCGGAGGCCGCTCCCGAAGGGGCCGAGCCTCCGCCCGGGGAAGAGCAGGCCCCTCCTCCGATCATGACCCCGGAGGAGGAGCGCACCTACGAGGAGGCTCTGAGCCGCACCCCCGCCTACCAGAGGATCATGCAGATGAACGTCTCCGAGAAGGTCCAGCTGGCGATGAAGGGAAACACGGAGGAGCGCGCCATCCTGATACGCGACGCGGCCAAGATGGTGGCGCAGCAGGTCCTCAGGAGCCCGAAGCTGTCCGACAACGAGGTCGCGAGCTTCGCCAACATGCGCAACATCCACGAGGACGTCCTCCGCGCCATCGCCGGGCACCGGGACTGGACCAAGAGCTACAGCGTCGCCCACGCCCTGGTGCGGAACCCGAAGACGCCTCCGGGCGTGTCGGTGCAGTTCCTGCCGCGCCTGGGCACCCGCGACATCAAGGTGGTGATGGGCGACAAGAACGTTCCCGAGCTGGTGCGCCGCCAGGCGCGTCTCCTGTTCCTGGCCCGCACGCAGCCGCCGAAGAAACTGGCGAAGAAGGGCCACTGATGCGCCCCCCCGCCAGGAGGGCCGGCTGACATGCGGCTGCTGAAGTCGATCCGCAACCTGCTCGGGAACTACCAGCTCAAGTCCGGTCTCTACCACTACGATCGCGGCGAGTCCAAGCAGGCGATCGAGTTCCTGACGCGGGTCCTGCAGGCCCCCGACTCCTCCGAGACCGACCGGCGCCTGGCGACCTACTACCTGACCCAGACCCACATTGGCGCCGCCGAGCAGTCCGAAGAAGCGCGCGACATGACCAAGGCGGTGGAGGAGTACGGCGTGGCCCTGGCTCTGACCCCGGACTACCCCGACATCCACTTCCGGATCGGCACCCTGTACGAGCGTTTCGGGCTGACCCTGGAGGCGATCGGCGCCTACAGGCGCGCCGCGGCGCTCCACTCCGGCTACGTGGAGGCCCGCATCCGGCTGGCGTTCCTGCTGCTGCAGAGCGGCCAGGCGGACGAGGCGCGCGCGGAGTTCGCGGCGGCGCGTGACCTGGCGGTGCGCGGCATCGACGATCCCTACCGCAAGGCCACGACGGCGCTCGATCGCGGAGAGACGCGCGAGGCGGAGGAGTGGATGCGGGAGTCGCTGCAGAGGCGCCCCGAGAGCTTCGCCTTCCACTACCGCCGGGCGCTCCGCTCCCTCAAGGAGGGGCAGTTCGATCGGGCGATCGAGGATTTCCGGGAGGCCGTCCAGTTCAACCCCAACTTCGCCGACGTGCATAATTACCTGGGCGTGGCGTGCGGCGAGCTGGAGCGCTGGGAGGACGCCATCGCGGCGTTCCGCAAGGCCCTGGAGGCCAATCCGGAGTACCCTTTCGCCCGGCTGAACCTGGCGTTCGCGCTGGCCCACGCCGGCCAGGAGAAGGAGGCCACCGAGGAGCTGCGCGCGGTCCTGGCGCGCGAGCCGAACAACCAGCCGGCGCTCGCCAAGCTGGAGGAGCTGGCCGCGCCGAAGAGGGAGAAGGTCCGGGTCCAGGGTGAGAGCCGTGCGTGAGAGGCTGCGGATCGTCAGCGCCGGCCTGTCCGACGTCGGCCGGAGACGCAAATCGAACGAGGACTCGTTCGCCATCGCCGCGGAGCACAACCTGTTCGTGGTCGCCGACGGGATGGGGGGGCATGCGGCGGGGGAGGTCGCCTCCCGCCTGGCGGTCGAATCGATCGAACGGCACATCTCCGGGAGCGACCCGCGCAAGGAACCGACGGTCCCGGCCTCCTTCCGGACCGTGAGCGGCGAGGAGGCGTCCCTGGCCGTGCCGGCGCGCCGCGTGCTGAACGCCATCCGGCTCGCCAACCAGGAGATCGTCCGCTCGGTGCGCAAGGACAGCAGCATGCGCGGCATGGGGACGACGGTGGTGATCGCTTACATCCACGGCGGTCGCGCCTTCATCGGATCGGTCGGCGACAGCCGCGCCTACCTGGTGCGGGGATCCGCCATCCGGCAGCTCACCTCCGACCACACCTTTGTCAACGAGCAGGTCCGCGCCGGCACCCTGAGCGCCTCCGAGGCGCGCAAGCACCCGGCGCGCAACATCCTGACGCGCGCCGTCGGCAGCCAGGACGACGTGGAGCCCGATCTGGTCGAGCAGGACCTCAAGGCCGGCGATGTCATCCTGCTCTGCTCCGACGGCCTCACCACGATGGTCGAGGACGGCGACATCCTCCAGAC
>JACQNT010000126.1 GCA_016202915.1 Acidobacteriota bacterium | reverse complement strand
TGACAGAGTCGGGAAAGACCAACCGGCTGGCGCGGGAGACCAGCCCGTACCTGAGGCAGCACCAGCACAATCCCGTGGACTGGTACCCGTGGGGCGAGGAGGCGCTGGCGCGGGCCCGCTCCGAGGACAGGCCGATCTTCCTGTCGATCGGCTACTCGGCCTGCCACTGGTGCCACGTGATGGAGCGGGAGTCGTTCGAGGACCAGCGGGTCGCGGCGATCATGAACGAGCACTTCGTCAACATCAAGGTGGACCGGGAAGAAAGGCCGGACCTGGACGACATCTATATGGCCGCGACCCAGATGCTGAGCGGCCAGGGCGGGTGGCCGAACTCCGTCTTCCTGACGCCCGACATGAAGCCGTTTTTCGCCGGCACCTATTTCCCGCCCGAGCCGCGCTTCGGGAGGCCGGGCTTCGAGCAGGTGCTGATCGGCGTCTCGGAGGCCTACAAGACCAAACGAAGCGAGATCGGCCGCGTGGCGGAGGAGGTCTCAGAGCAGATCCGGCGCCTGTCGGAGGTCGACCCCTCGAAGCAGGTCCTGAGCCCCTCCATCCTCAACCGGGCCTTCGGGGACCTGGCCGGACGGTTCGACGAGAGGGAAGGGGGCTTCGGCGGGGCGCCCAAGTTCCCGCACAGCGCCGATGTGTCGTTCCTCCTGCGCTACCACCGCAGGACCGGCAACCCGGAGGCGCTGCGGATGGCCGTGCTCAGCCTGGAGAAGATGGCGCGCGGCGGCATCTACGACCACCTCGGCGGCGGGTTCCACCGCTATTCCGTCGACGCGCGCTGGCTGGTGCCGCACTTCGAGAAGATGCTTTACGACAACGCCCTGCTGGCCCGGGTCTACCTGGAGGCGGCCCAGGCCGTCCGCGGCCTGCCGGCTTCCTCGGCGCTCCCGGCGGGCGGAGCGGCGCCGGCCACCTTCTTCAGGGAAGCGGCGCGCCACACGCTCGACTGGGCCCTGCGCGAGATGGCCTCCCCCGAGGGGGGCTTCTACTCCAGCCTGGACGCCGACAGCGAAGGGGAGGAGGGGAAGTTCTACGTCTGGACGCCCGCGGAGATCGAGGAGGTCCTGGGAAGGCAGGAGGCGGTCCTCTTCTGCGCCATCTACGGCGTGACGCGCGAGGGCAATTTCGAGGGCGGGAGGAGCATCCTGCACCTCGAGAAGTCGATCGCCGAGGTCGCCTCGGAAACGCGGTCGGAGGAGAGCGACCTGCGCCTGCGCATCGCGGCGTCCCGCTCGAAGCTGCTGCGGGCCCGCGAGCGGCGCGTGCGCCCCGGGCGCGACGACAAGGTCCTGGCCGACTGGAACGGTCTGCTGATCTCCGCCCTGGCGCTGGGCGCCCGCGTCCTCGGCGAGGCGCGTTTCCTCGAGGCCGGGGCGCGCGCCGCCCGGATGATCCTCGACCGGATGCGCCGCGACGGCAGGCTGCTGCATTCCTACAAGGACGGCGAGGCGCGCCACCGCGCCCACCTGACCGATCACGCCAACCTCCTGGCCGCCTGCCTCGATCTCTACGAGGCGACATTCGACCCGGACTGGGTTCATGAGGGGCGGTCCCTGGCCGGTCAGATGCTGGACCTGTTCTCGGACGGGGATCGGGGCGGTCTCCTGTTCACGGCGCGCGACCACGAGCCGCTGATCGCCAGGACCAGGGAGAGCAACGACGGCGCCACGCCGGCGGGCGTCTCCGTCGCCGCCCTGGCCCTGCCGCGCCTCGCCGCCCTGACGGGGGAGGATTCCTTTAAGAAGAAGGCCGAAGAGGTGATCCGGCTGTACCGCGACAGGATCGAGCGCCACCCGTCGGCCTTCGGCACGATGCTCTGCGCGCTGGACCAGCACCTCGACCGCCGGCGCGAGGTGGTGCTGGCCGGCCGCCGCGAAGACCCCGTCCTCCGGCCGTTCGTCGGCCGCCTGCGCGAGATCTACGATCCGAACACCGTCGTGGCGCTGGCCGATCCCGACCGTCCCGGCGACGCGCAGGCGATGCCGCTCCTGGCCGGGAAGGTTCCGGTCGAAGGACGCCCGGCCGCCTACGTCTGCGTGGACGGGACCTGCTCTTCTCCGGTCACTTCGGCGGACAGGATCGGGCCCTGAGGGAAGACCCGTTCCCGGGCGCCTGTGTGAGATATCCCCGGTTTGGGGCGCAGGCCCCGCCGCGTCGCGAGGCACGCCTCCGCGGCTCTCGCCGCTCGGCTCTGCTGCGCTCGCGACCCGCTGGACACCGCACGCCAAACGCGCTGCGCGCGGCGCGAGGCGAGCCGAGGGGGGCGTCGCGCAGCGACGCGGACCTGTGGCCGGCGGGCGCAGGGTCGGCGCCTCAAACCGGGGATACTTCAGGACGCCTCTCTCTTGACAATGGCCGGGCCCGGCATCTAGAGTCTTGGCCTCCGTACCCTTTCCAGAAAGGCGACGGTCCGCGGCCGGAAAGGGCTGACCCGTGGGTCAGGGTCGCGCTTTGCAAGCTGGGCTTGCATTGGGCCGTCCAAACGCAAGGCGTTTTTGTGGGGATTCGCCCATGGCGCGGGGAACTATCGCCAAGGTCGTTCGGGATCGCGGGTTCGGATTCATCCGGGGCAACGACGGCAAGGAGGTCTTCTTCCATCGGTCCGGACTCGTAGGGCTGAACTTCGACGATCTCGAGCAGGGAACGGTCGTCGATTTTGAGGTCGAGAAAGGTCCGAAGGGGCTGCGCGCCGCGAACGTGCGCACGGCCCCCGGCGGCGCGACAGCCTGAGCGCCAGGGCGTAATCCCCTCCCGTCCGTCCTGACAGGAGTCTCGGGGAAAGAGCCTGCCCGCCACGGTCGCCGCGTTCGCGGCCGCACGGAGGCGCGGGGAGCGCATCGTCTTACCGGCAGAGCAGGAAGCCCCGCGCGTGGTCGTTGTATCCCACCCGATCGCGGGTCACCCTGGAAAGGTTGAACCCTCCCAGAGCGATCCTGTAGACCGCGAACCGGACCGGCGCGTCCATACCCTCCTGCAGCGGAACGGGCCCCGTCGTGAACAGGACCGATCCGTCGGGGAGCGCCACCGGCTCGCCGGCGCCGAACCGCAGGGTCAGCGAGTCGGTGAACTGGCGCAGCCCGGCGCCCGCCCCCCCGGCGCCGGCGTGGACCAGGTGCGGGACGCCGCCGGCCGGGGTCCTGCTGAAGACGATCGATCCGTCGGGAAGGAACGCCGGAGCTTCGTCCGCGAAGGCCTGCGACGGGGCGTGCGTCGCCGGAGGCGATGGCCGGGGATCCGAGAGATCCGCGACCTCCGTCTCGGGCTCCTCGGACCAGGCGTCGGCGATCCGGTGGACGCGGGGAGTCCCGCTGCGCTCCGACACGAAGACGACCGCGCGTCCGTCCGGCGCGCCGGCGGGCGCCCGGTCGTCGGCCGGGTGGCGCGTGATCCGGCGCATCCCCGCTCCGTCGAGCCGCATGATGAACAGGTCCCTCGCCCCGGCGGGATCCCCCGGCGCGCTCCGGGCGAAGACGATCGCCTCCCGCCCCAGAGGCGCGGGCGCGGAATCGGTCGCGGCGGCGGCCGGGTCGCCGGGATCGGTCGTCAGGCGCGTGACGGTCCGGCCGTCTGCGGAGGCCAGGTAGATCTTCTGGTTGCCGTCGCGATCGGAGACGAAGGCGATCCGGCCGTCGGGGAGGCGCGCCGGCATGCAGTCCCGGTAGGGGCGGTCGTCCTGGGGGGATGAGCCCACCATGCGGGCCGGCCCCCCGCCGGGCGCAATTTCGAAGATGCGCGGCGCGCCACCCCGGTCCGAGACCAGCAGGATCGGAGCTTCTCCTCGATCGCTCCCCGGCTTCCCCGCGCAGGCGGCGAGGGAGACCAGGGCCGCCGCGAGGAGGATGGGAGCGCCCGCACGGGCCGCGAGAATACGCATCGCGGGGCATCCTACATCGGGCCGCACCGCCGATCGCCGGCCACTTTATTGCTACAATCCGCGCTCCCCGCCGTCCGGGAGTCGGCCGGCCGGTCACCTGGGGGAATGGAGGAAGTCGCGATGGACAGTGTCAGGAAGCGCCCGCGGGAGAAGGGAGGCCCCGTGGCCGCCCAATCCGTCCGGCCTCGCCGCCTGACCGCCTCGGGGCACCTGATCGACTCCGGGCTGATGTCGAAGTACCTCAACGTCGTCGTCGAGAACGGCGGCTCGTACGAGCTGCACCGCTTCGACATCGGCAGGACGGTGCGCGATTTCTCCACCGTCGAGTTCTCCGTCTCCGCCCCCGACCTCCGCAGGCTCGACCTGATCCTGGAGAACCTGACGGCGCTCGGCTGCCACCTCCAGGAGGAGCGCGACGCCCTGCTCCGGCCCGCCGAGCAGGACGGGACCGTTCCCGATGACTTTTACTCCACCACCAACTACCGCACCGTGGTGCGCGTCGCGGGAAAGGAGATCGAAGTCGAGGACCAGCGGATGGACGGCTGCATCGTGATCAGGAAGGGACGCGCCGCCTGCACGAAGCTGCGGGACGTGCGGCGGGGCGACCCGGTCGTCTGCGGCCACTCCGGCGTGCAGGTCTTCCCGCTCTTCAAGGAACGGGAGCGGCAGGATTTCGTCTTCATGTCGAGCGACGTGTCGTCGGAGAAGCGGGTCGAGATCACCGTCGCCGTGATCGCCCGCGTGATGCGCGACATCAGGAAGAGGAAGGGCCGCATCGTGGCGGTCCCCGGCCCGGTCGTCATCCACACCGGCGGCGGCGACCACCTGGGGCGCATCCTCCGTGCCGGCTACATCGACGCCGTCCTGGCCGGCAACGCCCTGGCGGTGCACGACATCGAGAGGGCCCTTTACGGCACCTCCCTGGGGGTGCACCTGGACACCGGCATCCCGGTGATCGAGGGGCACAAGAACCACATGCGGGCGATCAACGCCGTCCGCCGCTGCGGATCAATCGCCCGGGCGGTGGAGCAGGGCGTCCTGACGTCGGGAGTGATGTACGAGTGCGTGCGGAACGAGGTCCCGTTCGTCCTCGCCGGAAGCGTGAGGGACGACGGGCCGATGCCGGACACTCTCATGGACCTGATCGAGGCGCAGGACGCCTACGCCCGCCTCCTCAAGGGGGCCGAGGTGGTGCTGATGCTGGGTTCGATGCTGCATTCGATCGGGGTGGGCAACATGATCCCCGCC
>JACQNT010000123.1 GCA_016202915.1 Acidobacteriota bacterium | reverse complement strand
CGCGCGACCACTTCCTCATGCCGGCGTACGCCGCCTACGTCAACACGGCCGCCTCGAGCCCCTTCCCCAACAATCCCGCCATATTCGACCTGGCCCACGGGCAGGGGGCGCTGACCGGCTACGTCCATCCGTTCGACACGCCTCCCGATCCCGCGAAAATGGAGGAGTCGCTCACGCACGATCTGCCGGTCGCCGCCGCCCTCGGGAAGGTCGACTATTTCGAAGTGGTCGGGTTCAGCGACCACCTCGTCACGTCGGACGTCTGGTACCGTTTGCTCAACTGCGGCTTCCGGCTGCCGGCCGGCGCCGGCACCGACGCCATGGCCAATTACGCCTCGCTGCGCGGCCCGGTCGGCGTGGATCGGGTTTACGTGCAGACCGGGGGCCGCCCGGACCATGCGGCGTGGATGCGCGGCCTCAAGGCCGGGAAGACATTCGCCACCAACGGGCCCCTCCTGGAATTCTCGCTCGGCGGCAAGGGGATCGGCGACGAGCTGCGCCTGCCGTCCGGCAGGCACACCGTCCGGGCGCGCGCCACCCTCCGGTCGATCGTCCCGGTCGACCACCTGCAGATCGTCGGTAACGGCCGGGTGGTTGCGGATCTGCCGCTCAACGGGGAGCGCACCACGGCGACGGCGACGCACGACCTCGAGATCGCGGCCAGCGGCTGGTACGTCCTGCGGGCCTATGCCGAGCACCCGGCGCACCCGATTCTCGACATCTACCCGTTCGGAACCACGAGCCCGATCTACGTCACCGTGGGCGCCGGCAGGGTGCGGTCGCGCGACGACGCGGCGTACTTCCTCGCCTGGATCGACCGCCTGGAGAAGTCGGCCCGCGAGCACAGGGGATGGAACTCGGCGGCGGAAAGGGAGGCCGTCCTGACCGACTTCGTCCGGGCGCGTGAGGTCTACCTGGAGCAGGTCATTCCCTGATTGGTGCTCGGCGCCCGGCCCGGCAGGGAGCGCGTCCCTCCCTGATTCTCCCCTTCAGTAGGTCAGAAACGCCCCCAGAAACACTTCGTAGTCGGGGGCGCCGTCGGAGAGCGGGATCGCCACGGCGCCGCGGAAGCCGGACCGCCCTTGAGCGCGGCGCGACTGCACGCCGAGAGCGAGGCGCGCGTCGTCCGGCGCCCCTTCGAACCTCCCGGTCTCGTAGGTCCCCTCGATCACGAAGGTCAGGGTCGGTGAGGCCGGCAGGAGCAGCGCTCCGCCGAAGAAGAGCGAATTGTCCGCCGGAGCGGCCGGCGGATCGGGATCGCCGTTGAACCTCACGCCCGCGTTGGCGACGATCGAGACGGCCTCCAGGTCGCCCCGCCAGGCGGCGAACAGCTCCAGGTCGCTCTTGCCGGTCCCCAGGCCGTCCTCCTCGGCGGCGGCCGGCACCTTGGCCAGGGCCCCAAGCGCCGCCCGCACGCGCCCGCCCGGGAAGCGGTATTTGGCGAACAGGTCGATGTCGGACAGGCCCGACGCCCCCGAACCGGGATCCGGGTTGACCTCCTTGAAGCCGAAGCGCAGGCCGCCCTCGATGTCGCTGACGATCTTGAACGCCACGAGCGGTCCCAGGAAGTGCTCGCTGCCGTTCGCACGATTCGTGTAGCGGTACAGGATCTCGGCCCAGCCGCCCGTCGCGACGGCTGCGTCCTCCACGAAGCGCTGGAACAGCCGCCGGTCGTTGCGATCGGCGACGTTTTTCTTCGTCGCTCCGGCGGCCGGCCCGCCCCCGGGCGGCCCCGAGGGGGGAGTCTGCGCAAGCGCCGCGCGCGCCCCGACCGGAAGCAGGGAAACCAGAAGGACGATGACGGGATTGTAACCACGCATGCCTGCTCCTCCCCGGTGGCTTCCGCGTGAAAGACGCTTCTATCCCACCTGCACCCGTTTGACAAGTGCCGCCGCGCCGACACCGCGTCACGATACCGTCAGTTGCGCGCCTGCCGATTCCGGCGTACCTGAATATCACCCATGCAGACCACTTCTCCGGTCCTCTGCGGCCGGCCGCAAATCTGGGCGGTCGGCGGCGGCAAGGGCGGGACCGGCAAATCGCTCGTGGCGGCGAGCCTCGGCATCCACCTGGCGCAGATGGGGCGCCGGGTGATTCTCGTCGACGGCGACCTCGGCGCGCCCAACCTGCACACGGTCCTGGGAATGGACTCCCCTCCCCTGGCGCTGAGCGATTTCGTCAAGCGGCGCTTCGAATCGATCGAGACCGTCGTCCTCGAGACCGGCGTGCCGCGACTGTCCCTGATCAGCGGGGCGCGCAACAGTCTCGACATTGAGAGCCTGAAGCACTTCCAGAAGACGCGCCTCCTGCGGGTGCTCCTGGGCCTGCCGGCCGACGTCGTGCTGCTCGATCTCGGAGCCGGGACCTCGCTGAACGTCCTCGATCTCTTCTCGCTCGCCGACCGCGGGCTCATGGTCATCCTGCCCGAGCCGACCTCGATCGAGAACTGCTACCGGTTCCTCAAGGCGGCCTTCCTCAGGCGCCTGGACCACCTCGGCCGGACCCTCGGTTACCAGTCGATCATCGATCTCGTCATGGAGCACCGTGATCAGTCGGATCAGGGGCGTCCGTCAGAGATCCTGGACGAGATCGCGCGCATCGACTCGTGCGCCGCGGCGGCCGTCGCCAGCCACGTCGAAACCTACCTGCCCCACCTGGTGATCAATCAGGTGCGCTCGCACGAGGACGAACGGCTGGGTGAAGCCATGGAATGGATCTCCGAGCGCTTCGTCCGCATCCCGCTGCGCTTCGCCGGCGCCATCCCCTACGACACGGCGCTGGTGCAGTGCCTCAAGTCCCGCCGGGCCTACCTGTCGGAGTACCCCAGGTCGCGCACGGCGGAGATGCTGCGCGCCGTCGCGGAGTCGTTCGCGGCGCCGGGGCGCCCGGGCGCCGGGCACGTTCCGGACCTACGGGTGGCGGCGCGCCGGGCGAGCTGGCTCGACTCGGGACGGTGCGCCCCCGTGGCCGACCCCTACCGCACCCTCGACCTGCGTCCCGGCGCCATGCACGACGAGGTCCTGAGCGCCTACCTGCGCCTGCGCCGCACGCTGCGCTCCGACTCGCCGGCGCTGGCCTCGCTCGACTGCGAGGCGGAGCGCCGCGCCACCGTCGTGGAGATCGAGGAGGCGTACCGCTCGCTGTCGCGCAACGTCTCGCCGCGGACGGTCAGGCCGGCCCGGCCTGTCCGTTCCTCTTCTCACTTGTTGTAGGCCGGATTCCTCTTCGGCTATCATCCGCGTTCTCTTCACAGGCCAATCACACTTTCGCCCGGAAGCGCGGGTCGTGGGGGCGGGTCATGCGCAGGACGCGTCGGGATTTCCTGGTCGGATCGGTGGCGGCGGTGGCCGGAGGCATGGTCGGCGCGGGCGCGGCGGGAGCGCCGCAGGGAGCACCGGCCGCGCCGGCGCCCGCGGGCGCTTCGGCGGCGCTCCTGAAGCGCGACCCCGACCATCCCCTGCCGGCAACCTTTGATCGGCTCGACACGATCTGGCACCAGGGCGCCATCCGCCGACTGCAGGCGCGGCTCCAGGAAGAAGGGATCGACGGCGCCCTGCTCGGCGACCGCTGGAACATCATTTATTTCACGGGACTGTGGCACACCTCGACCGAGCGGCCGTTCTTCATCTTTATCCCCGCCACGGGGCTCGACCTCACGTGGTTCCACCCGGGTCTCGACCGCGACCTCGTCGACACCTGGTGGATCAAGGACAAGGAAACCTACTTCGACTTCAAGCACGGCGAGGGGGCGTTCCCGAACCTCGGCAAGGTGCAGATGGGGGCGACCGTCGATCTGACCCGCTGGGTTCTGAAGGGCCTGAAGAAGCGCGGCTGGGCCGGCAAGGCGATCGGCGTGGACGGCCCCATCACCACCGACCTGCTGGACACCGTCTCGGACGTCCTGCCCAGGACGACGCTCAGGAAGGCCGGCGACCTCTGCGACCGCCTGCGCATGATCAAGGCACCGGAGGAGATCGCCCTGACGCAGCGGGCCATGGACTATTTCAGCCGGATCCACGCCTTCGCGCGCGATTACATCCTGGAACATGGCACCGACAGGACCGATTTCGACGTGCAGACCGCGACGACGCAGTACGGCGTCGATTTGATCATGAAGGACATCAAGCGCGACGGGAAACCGCACACCGCCGTCGGCATCGAGGTCGGCATTGGGGTGCGCACCGGCGTCGGCACCGCCTACCCCCACCCGAACCAGTTCCACCACAGCCGCATCAAGAAGGGGGACGCCCTGCAGGTCGCCGGCGGCGTGAAGATCGGCGGTTACGGCGGCGAGCTCTATCGCGCCTGCCAGATCGCCCCGTGGGACCCGATCCGTGAGAAGGTGTGGGAGGTGCACACCGAGTGCTGCCGGATCCAGGCGGACGCCTCGGCCGCCGGCGTGACCGGCTCGTACGTCGCCAAGCTGGTGCACGATCACCAGGTCAAGAACGGCATGGCGAAGTACGTGTACCACCGCCCGGCCCACGGCGAGGGCTCCGAGGGCCACCAGCCTCCCTACATCGCGCTCGGTGACCACACCATGCTCGAGGCCGGCATGACCTTCAGCAACGAGCCCGGCCTCTACGTCCCCGGGCAGGGGTTCGGCTACAACCATTCGGACAACGTCCTGGTCACCGAGACGCGCGGCGTGCAGATGGGCAGCGTGCCCTGCACGAAGGAGTGGTGCCTCCTGAAGCTATAGCCTTGTGGACATCGCCCCCCGCCGGACTACATTGGGACTTGATCGACGCGGCGCACCGTCGGCGCCCGGTTACCATAACGTAACTCCGGAGCCGGCAGGCGGCGCCGCACGGACGTGGAGCGATGCCCGAGAAACCCCACGATCGCACCATGGCGATCGACAGGTCCGCCCTGGACACGGGGCGGTTCCACAAGAACCACGCCACTCTCGTGGTGATGCAGGGAACCGAGATCGGCCGCAACTACCGCCTCAGGCGCGGCCCGATGATCATCGGCCGCGGGTTCGGGGCGGAGGTCCGCCTCCCCGATGACCTGGTGTCGCGCGAGCATGCCCGCATCGACTTCGCCTGGAACCACGAGAAGCAGGCGGCCACCTACCACCTGGTCGATCTCGGCAGCACGAACCACACCTTCGTCAACACGGCGCGCGTGGAGAGCGTCGAGCTGCGGGAGGGCGACAAGATCCAGGTCGGAGACACCGTCCTGAAGTTCGTTCTGCTGGACGACATCGAGGCGAAGTTCCACGAGGAAATCAGAAACCGCATCTCCTACGACCAGCTCACCGGGCTGCTCACCAAGGAATCGCTCTATCTCGCACTTGAAGTCGAGCTCAGGCGCTGCCTGCGCTACGGGCTGCCGCTGACCGTGCTCATGATGGACCTCGATCGCTTCAAGTCGGTGAACGACACGCACGGGCACCTGATGGGCAGCCACGTCCTCGCCGAAGTCGGCCGCCTCATCCGGGAATCGATCCGCGCCGCCGACGTGGCGGCGCGCTACGGCGGCGAGGAGTTCGTCGCCTACCTGTCGGAGACTCCGACGCTCGGAGCGAGCCAGGCGGCCGAGCGCATCCGGAAAGCCATCGAGGCCCACCCGTTCACCCTGAACGAGGTGACGATCCCGGTCACCATCAGCATCGGCATCTCCTCCTGCCCCGAGCACGGCCGGGACATCCAGGCG
>JACQNT010000016.1 GCA_016202915.1 Acidobacteriota bacterium | reverse complement strand
CTCCCCCCCGATCCCTCCCGACTGCGCGGAGGACGGCACCGCCCCGCGGAGGCGGGATCGCGCCTCGTTGACTCCGGCCAGGGTTCCGAATAACATCGGGCCCCATGCCGGCCAGCACAATCAAACCGGGCCTGCTCTTCATCGGCGGCCAGTGGGTTGAATCGGCCGCCGGCGCCACGTTCAGGACGATCAACCCGGCGACCGAGGAACCGCTCACCGAGGTCGCCGAGGGTCGCGCCGAGGACATCGACCGCGCCGTCACGGCGGCGCGCAAGGCCTTCTCCGAAGGCGCCTGGCCCCGCATGCCGGCCGCCGATCGCGGCCGCCTCCTGTGGAAGATAGGAGACATGCTCGAGTCCCGCGTCGCGGAGATCGCGGAGATCGAGACGCTCGACTCGGGCAAGACGATCACCGAGTCCTCCCGCGTGGACGTCCCGATGGCCGCCGACTGCTTCCGGTACTTCGCGGGCTGGACCACGAAGATCGAGGGCGAGACGGTTCCCGTCCGCCCGCCCTGCTTCAACTACACGCTGCGCGAGCCGCTGGGAGTCGTCGGGCAGATCATCCCGTGGAACTTCCCGATCCTGATGGCGGCCTGGAAAGTAGCGCCGGCCCTGGCCGCCGGCAACACCGTGGTGCTGAAGCCGGCGGCCCAGACGCCGCTCTCCGCGCTGCGCCTCGCGGAGGTCGCCCAGGAGGCCGGGCTGCCGCCCGGGGTCCTCAACGTAGTGCCGGGGTTCGGCGCGGTCGCCGGGACGGCCCTGGTGGAGCACCCCGGCGTGGACAAGATCGCCTTCACCGGCTCGACGCCCGTCGGGCAGGAGATCATGCGCCGCGCCAGCGGCACGCTGAAGCGCCTGACGCTCGAGCTGGGAGGGAAGTCGCCCAACGTCGTGTTCGCCGACGCCGACGTCGAGGCGGCCGTCCGCGGCGCCTCCAACGGGATCTTCTACAACAAGGGGGAGGTGTGCACGGCCGGATCGCGTCTGTTCCTGGAGGAGTCCCTGCACGACGCCTTCCTCGACAAGCTGCAGGCGCACACCGCGAAGCTGAAGCAGGGGGATCCGCTCGATCCGAAGACCCGCCTGGGACCTCAAGTCAGTGAGGACCAGATGCTGCGCGTCCTGTCCTACATCGACAAGGGGAAGAAGGAAGGGGCGCGGCTGGTGTGCGGCGGGGCGCGGCCGCCGGGGAAGGGATACTTCGTCCAGCCGACGATCTTCGACGGCGTGGCGCCCGGGATGACGATCGCGCGCGAGGAGATCTTCGGCCCGGTCCTGGCGGTGATCCGTTTCCGCGAGATCGAGGAGGTGGTCCGGGCCGCCAACGAGTCGGCCTACGGCCTGGCCGCCGCGGTCTGGACGCGGGACATCAAGAAGGCGCACCTCGCCGCCAGGGCGCTCCGGGCCGGCACCGTCTGGATCAACACCTACGGGCTGTACGACAACGCCATGCCGTTCGGCGGCTACAAGATGAGCGGCTTCGGCCGCGAGCTGGGGCGGCACGGCATCATGGAATACACCCAGACCAAGTCGGTCTGGGTCGATCTTTCCTGAAGGCCCCCCGGCGGAAGGAAGCGAACGTGGCGCACGGCCCCACCCACGCCCTGGTCTCCATGCGGGTCGAGGACGGCATCGCCGTCCTGGAGATGAACGACCCGCCGGCGAACGCCTACACCTACGAGATGATGCAGCAGCTCGACGCCGCCGTCCTGAAGGCCCGCATGGACGACGCGGCCCACGTGCTGATCCTGAGGGGGGCGGGGGAGAAGTTCTTCTCCGCCGGGGCCGACATCAGGATGCTGGCGAGCGTCACCCCGCAGTTCAAGTACTACTTCTGCCTGCACGCGAACGAGACGCTGGCCCGCCTGGAGCAGACGCCCAAGCTGGTGATCGCCGCGCTGAACGGCCACGCGGTCGGCGGCGGGCTGGAGATCGCCATGGCGGCGGACATCCGGATCGCCCGCAGGGACGGGGGGAAGACCGGGCTGCCGGAGGTGACGCTGGGCGTCCTGCCCGGGACCGGCGGGACGCAGCGGCTTGCCCGGCTCGTCGGGAAGGCGCGCGCCCTCGAGCTGATGGCGACCGGGCGCACCTTCACCTTCGAGGAGGCGGCCCAGATCGGCCTGGTCACGCACCTCTTCGAGTCGTCCGACTGGTGGGACAAGGTCCTCGCCTACGCGCGGCAGTTCTGCCCCCCGCACAAGGCGGCGCAGGCGGTCGGCCTGATCAAGCGCGCCGTCGCCTCCGGCGCCGAAGTCCCCTTCTCCGAGGCCCTGGCCCTGGAGCGCGAGCTGCAGCAGCAGCTCTTCCTGTCCGAGGACGCGCAAGAGGGACTGAACGCCTACCTCGAGAAGCGGGCTCCGAGGTTTCGGGGCGTCCAGGGCCCCTCGGAGAACAGATGAAAGCGGTCCTCATCCGCAGGCACGGCGGGTACGAAGCCCTGGAGGTCGTCGAGACGCCGCCGCCGGTCGCCGGCCCGGGAGAGGTCCTCGTCCGGGTCAAGGCCGCCGGGATGAACCACCTCGACACCTGGGTGCGCCGCGGGATGCCCGGCGTCGCCCTGCCGCTGCCGATGATCCCCGGGTCCGACGCGGCCGGCGTCATCGCCGAGGTCGGACCGGGCGTGGGCGGCCTGGCCCGGGGGGACCGGGTCTTCGTCTCCCCCGGGTTCTCCTGCGGCCGCTGCGTCGCCTGCCTCTCCGGGGAAGATCCGCTCTGCAAGGACTACGGGATCCTCGGGGAGCACAGGAACGGCACGGACGCCGAGCTCATCGCCCTCCCCGCCGGAGGCGTCATTCCCCTTCCCGAGGGGCTGTCGTTCGAGGAGGGAGCGGCGTTCCCCCTGGTCTTCCTGACCGCCTGGCACATGCTCGTGGCGCGGGCCCGGGTGCGCGTCGGCGAGGAGGTGCTGGTGCACGCCGCGGGGAGCGGCGTCGGCACCGCCGCCGTCCAGATCGCGAAGCTCCACGGCGCGCGCGTCCTGGCGACCGTCGGATCGGAGGACAAGGCGGTGAAGGTCCGCGCCCTGGGCGCCGACGAGGTGATCAACTACCGCAAGGCCGATTTCCAGGAGGAGGCGCGGCGCCTGACGGGGAAGCGCGGCGTGGACGTGGTCGTCGACAGCGTCGGACAGGAGACCTGGGACGGGAGCCTCCGGTCGCTCGCCAAGGGAGGGCGGCTGGTGACCTGCGGGGCGACCTCCGGCTACGAGGGAAGAACCGACATCCGCCACGTCTTCTTCAAGGGGCTGTCGATCCTCGGATCGACCATGGGATCGCGGGCCGAGCTGCTGCGCATCGCGCGGCTCATGGGAGAGCGCCGCCTGCGGCCGGTCATCGACCGGGTCCTGCCCCTGGACCGGGTCGCGGAGGGACACCGCGCCATGGCCGAGCGCTCCCTCGTCGGCAAGATCGTCCTGACGCCGTGAGACGCGCCGCCCCCCGGCCCGGATCGCGGCGGCGCCACCCGGCGGGTGCTCGTCGCCTCCGCACCGTGCAGGTCGACTCCCGGGGCGGCATCGCCGTCGTCACCCTCAACCGCCCCGAGGTGCGCAACGCCATCAGCCTGGAGGTGGTCGGCGACCTGCACGCGGCGCTCGACGCCCTGACGGCGGACGCGGCCACCCGGGTCCTGATCCTGACGGGGGCCGGAGGCGCCGCCTTCGCGTCGGGCGCGGACATCCGCGAGCTGCGGGAGCGGCGCGCCGCGGACGCCCTGCGCGGCATCAACTCCGGACTGTGCCTGAAGGTCGAGCAGTTCCCCCTGCCGACCATCGCCGCGGTGCGCGGCTTCGCCCTGGGCGGCGGATGCGAGCTGGCCCTGGCGTGCGACCTCCGGATCGCCGGGGAGTCGGCCCGCTTCGGGCAGCCGGAGGTCGGCCTGGGGATCCTGCCGGCCGCCGGCGCCACCTACCGGCTGCCGCGCATCGTCGGCTGGGGCCGGGCGCGCGAGATGATCCTGTCCGGCCGGATCCTGGACGCGCGCGAGGCGCTCGACATCGGCCTGGTGAACCGCGTCGTCCCCGACGGCCGCGTCCTGGAGGAGGCGCGCGCCCTGGCCGCCCTCATCGCCTCCAAGGGCCCCCTCGCCCTGAAGGCCGCCAAGCTCGTCCTGGCCGCCTCCGCCTGCGGCCCCGACGCCGGCCACGCGGCGGAGAGGCTGGGCCAGGGGATCCTGTTCGAGTCCCACGACAAGCGCGAGGGGATGTCGGCGTTCCTCGCCGGACGGCGCCCCCGCTTCAAGGGACGCTGAAGGGGATCGCCGGACCCCGGAAGACGCGCCCACGATGATCATCGACGCCCACATGCACGTCCAGCCCTGGAGTCAGTTCCGCAGGGAGGCGCTCGAGCGGATGGAGGCCGGGCGCCGGGACCTCGACAGGATCCGGAAACTGTTCGATGACCCCGGGGCGTTCCTCCGCTTCCTCGACGAGGAGGGGGTGGACCGGGCGGTCCTGGTGAACTACGTCAGCCCCGACGTCATCGGGTTCACCCCCGACGTGAACGCCTTCGTGGGCCGCTTCTGCAGGGGCCACGAGGACCGCCTGGTGCCGGTCGGCGGCGTGCACCCGCGGCTGGCGGCCGATCCGGCGGCCGAACTGTCCCGGATCGTGGAGCGGGACGGGATCCGGGCCCTGAAGATCCACCCGCCGCACCAGCTGTTCCGCGCCAACGCCTACCGCGACGGCGGCGACCCGCCGGGCCTCGCCCGCCTCTACGGGAGGGCCCAGGAGCTGGGGCTCCCGGTCATCTTTCACACCGGCACCTCGATCTTCCCCGGGGCGCGCAACAAGTACGGCGACCCGATGGACCTGGACGACGTCGCCGTGGACTTCCCCGACCTGACGATCATCATGGCGCACGGCGGCCGGCCGCTCTGGATGAAGACCTGCTTCTTCCTCCTGCGGCGCCACCCGAACGTCCACATGGACATCTCCGGGATCCCGCCGAAGGCCCTCCTGCGCTACTTCCCGCGCCTGGCGGAGGTGGCCGACAGGACCCTGTTCGGCACCGACTGGCCGGGCCCGGGGGTGCCGGGAGTCCGCCGGAACGTCGAGGAGGTCAGGGGGCTGCCGCTTCCCGAAGAGGCGCGGCGCGCCATCCTCGGAGGCACGGCGGAGAGGGTCTTCCCCCGGCGCTGACGGCGCGCGGGTCTCGCGAGGCTCAGGCGCCCGGCCGGGGAGGAGATTCGGGGGGCACGTTCCGGGAGGGATCGTCGGGGCCCCAGGTGACGCACGGTTCCTGCGGGAACAGATCCAGCAGCCGCTGCTTGTCGGTCCCCGCCAGGCGCACGAACTCGACGCCGACCG
>JACQNT010000122.1 GCA_016202915.1 Acidobacteriota bacterium | reverse complement strand
TCGCCTCCGCCAGGGAGGCCGAGGAGCAGCCTCGCAGGTCCAGGAGCAGGCGCGCGGCGCCGCGCCGCTTGAGCGCGGCGATCGCCTGCTCGAGGCGGCGCGCGTCACCCTCCTGGACCGCCGCGACCCTGGCCACGCCGAGGTCGGGTCCGTCCAGCGTGGCGACGGGCACGGCCGGCTGCAGGAGGGCCCGCACCAGGGTGACCGTCCTGCGCAGCCCGGCCTCCGGCGGAGCGCTGATGGTCGCCGTCACCTTCGTCCCCGGTTTCCCGCGCAGCGCCTGCGTTGCCCGCCAGACGCCCATGGAGCGCGTCGACAGCCCGTCGATGCTGATCAGGACGGTCCCGCTGCCGATCCCGGCCTCCGCCGCCGGCGCCCCCCGCTGGGCGCTGACCACGGTGATGTACCCGCGTCTCTTGGACAGAGTCAGGCCGACGTCCGCCGGGCCCGCGCTCTCCCCTCGCGCTGCCCTCTGGAAGTCCCGGGCGGCGAGGTACTCGTTGGCGGGATCGAGCGCTTCCAGCATGCCGCGGTAGGCGCCCTCCATCAGCGATTCCAGCTGCACGGGCTGAACGTAGTTGTTGACGATGAGGTAGAGGGCCTCGTTGAACAGCTTGAGGTAGCTGTAGGTCCCCTCCACCGCGACCGCCTTCCCCACCATCGCGCCGGCGACCGTGAACACGATCAGCCCCGCCGAGAGCGCCAGCATCAGCTTCCTGTCCGTGGTGATCTTCATGGAGCCTTCATCCTCCAATCAGTTTCCCGAACGCGAGCCCCGCGCGCTCGGCCGGCCCGCGGGTCGAGGCTTGAGCGTCCTTCCCGGGGCGCCCCGCAGCCAGCGTGCGGGATCCTCCGGTTTGCCGTCATGGCGGATCTCGAAGTACAGGCCGGGCACGTCGAAGGATCCCCTCGCCCCGCACTGGGCGATGCGCTCCCCCTGGCGCACCTCCTGGCCCGTGGCGACGAGCCGCTCGTCCACGTAGCCGTAGATCGACAGGTAGCCGTCCCCGTGATCGATCACGATCATCTGGCCGTACCCCTTGAACCAGTCACTGAAGACGACGCGGCCGTCGAATACGGCGCGCACCTCCTTCCCGGGGTCCGCCGCGATGTCCACGCCGGGATGCCGGATCTCGGTGCTGAAGCGCGGGTGGCGCACGTTCCCGAAGGGGACCGCCAGCTTCCCCTGCGCCGGCCAGTCCAGCAGGCCGCGGAAGCGGACGAAGCCGAGCGAGGGGACCGGATCCCGGTAGCCGGGCCGCGACAGTCGCTCGATCAGGTCGCGGATCTCGCGCTGCACCTGCTCCAGGTCCAGGAGCACCCTCTTCTGCGCCGTCTTCTCCTTCTTGAGCCCGGCCAGGACCGCCTCCTCGCGCCGGTGGTTCTCCAGCACCTCCTCCGCCTTGCGCTGCAGATCCCGTTCCAGGCGCGCCAGGGCCTGGCGCTGGCCCTGGAGGTCGATCAGGGCGACCTGGAGCCTCTGCCGATCGGCGCGCACCGCCTCGATCCGGCGGGCCTCGCCCAGGCCCAGCGCCCCGACCATCCTGCGGGAGGCGGCGACCTGGGCCGGGGAGGAGGTGGACGCGACCCAGCGCAGGTAGCGCAGCGGCCCGACCTTGTAGACCTCGCGCAGCCAGGCGCGCAGATCACGCTCCTCCGCGGCCAGCCGCCGCGTCAGATCGTCCACCTGCCTCCCGGTCGCCTCCTGGCGCCGGGCGGCCGCGGCGATCTCGCGGCGGAGCGACCCCGCCTCCCGGTCCAGAAGCGCCCTCCGCAGATCCAGCTCCTCCAGAGCGTCGAGGACCGACCCCTCCTGCGCCGCCGTGAACTCCAGACGTCCCCTGATCTCCTCGAACTCCTGCTGGATGCGCTGCAGGCGCGCCTCCTCCTGGAGCAGCGCCCGGGCGCGCGTCTCCTCCTCGGCCGCGAGGGGACGGCACGGCAGGGCCCATGCCAGCAGAAGGGCCGGGACGAGCAGCCGGCGGATCTCAGGGGAACAGGGTCGTGCCATCGGTCCCTTCCACGGCGGGCACCCCGAGGAGCGCCAGGACGGTGGGGTGGATGTCTGAGATGGCCGGGGCGGCGGGCCCCAGCTTCACGTTGCTGAACAGGACTCCCGGGACGAGCGAAGGGTCGTTGGAACAGTGGTCCCCGCTCCAGAGCTTCAAGTTGTCTTCGAACACCCGGGGCGGCACCTCCCCGAGCGCGGTCTGCCAGCCGATCCGGTAGTGCCCGCTGTTCGCCGCGCGCAGGTCGGGCACCAGGCTCGGGTCGAAGCCGCTGTAAATCTCCTCTCGCGTGTAGACCCGGGCCACGGGTCTCTCGCCCGTCTCCGGATCGACGAGCGCCTCCAGGCGGCGGGCGAGCGCCTCGCGCACCTCCTCGTACTCGCGGCCGGGCAGGACGCTCCCTTTCGGCTCGCGCGCCATCAGGTTGATATAGATGTTCCCGAGCCCCATGGCGTAGGCCCTGGTGCGCGACCAATCGACGTACTGGAAGAACTCCCCCAGAGCGCCGCGGTCGAACAGGTCCTCCAGGGTCTTCCCTCCCGTCGCCACGCCCTGCTTCAGCGTCATGAACCCGTTCTGCACCAGCCAGGTGTTGTAGTTGACGCCCCTGCGGAACGAAGCGAACCCGTGGTCGCTGCAGACGATGAGGGCGGTGCGCCCGTCGATCGTCTTGAGGGCCTCGCCGACGATCCGGTCCATCCTCTCGTAGGAGCGCGGGATCTCCCCGGCGTACTCGGCGGCCAGCCGCGCGTCGTAGAGCGGGTGCCCGGGATCGTGCAGGCGCCAGAGCATGTGCCCCACCCGGTCCGGGAAGTCGAAGACCTGCACGTAGAGGTCCTCCTCAGCCCGCTCCAGGAAGCGCTCCATCATCACCTGCTGCACGGCGACCGTCGCGTCCATGTCCTCGAGGAAGTGGCGCTCGTCCGTCAGCCCTGATGGGAGCGACCAGGTGTCGATCGGCCAGCCGAGCGTCTTGAACAGGCCGAACTCCCGCACCAGCTCGCGCGCGAAACCGCGCGGCGACGTGAACGGGACCGGCTGGCAGTCCGGGTGGAAGTTGAGGGGCGAGGCGTAGAGTTTGATGTCGGGCTGCAGGGCGATCAGCTTGAAACGGACGATCCCCCTGAGCCCCGCCACTGCGTCCACCACCGGGTTGACTGGGATCGGAACGACGAACCAGCCGCTCCAGTCGCCGGGGCGGAGGGTCTCCCGCCGCCCCGCGAGATCGATCGTCAGGGCCCGGTCGGACGCCTCGATCCGGAACGGCACGTCCAGGCGCCGCGGCACGCCGCGCGCCGCGAGCGCCTTCTCGGCCCGCTCGCGCACCTCCCGGCGGGCGCCGGCGCTCCCGGCCCCGCGCGCCGCCTCTTCCAGGACGTAGTCGTAGAACGGCTTGTTCAGCGGCCCGACGATCGCCGTCTCGATGGTCCCGCGCCGCTCCCTGAGCTTCACGACCTCGACGCTGAATTGATTGTCCGTCACCGCCAGCGAGGCGTCGGAGGTGTAGAAGGAGGGCGAGCCGATGCGGCCGCGCATGTCCGGAACTCCGAGCCCGGAAAGCATCCGGCCGTGGTCGTGGTCCTCGGCGGGGAAGGTCGCCGGGACGTTGAGAACCCGGACCTTCAGGCCTGCGCCGGCCGCGGCGGCCCAGAAGGTGACCCCGCGGCGCGCGTTGGCCGCGGTCGGGACCTCGGCCGGGAGATAGCGCGCCGCGGCGAACGACGCGGCGCCCCCCGCGGCGAGGGCTGCGAGAAGGGCCGCGGGGAGGGCCACACGCCACTTCCGCAGCGCCAGCGCCAGGATCGAGCCGGCCAGGATCGCGACGATCGCCGCCGTCGCCGAGCCGAGGACGAGCGGGTTGCGGGCTCCGAAAAGAAACGCCCTCTTTCCCTCGCGGACCATGGCGAACTCGGGGAGGTAGGTCCCCTCGGTACGGCGCAGGAAATCGAAGATCTCGGTGCGCCCAGGGTTCAACCCCGTCGAGAACGACGCCCAGGAAACCGGCGTCTGCGGCGGGTTGGTGGTGCGCAGCCGGGCGTAGTAGCCGCCCGACCGCAGCCGGGCCAGGTTGGGCAGGCGCCCCGCAGCGAGGTATTCCTCCACCAGGGAAGCATCGGCGCCGTCGAATCCGAGAATCACGACCCTGTCGTATCGGCCGTCCTCGGCCGCCGCGCCTCGTGACTCTGCCGCCGCGGTGCCCCGCGCGCCGACGGCCAGGCCCAGAGCCATCGAGACGGCCAGTGAAATCGCCAGCCCCCTCCGCGGCAGGACGCCGGGACGGCCCGCCACGGCTGGCGGAAACAACGGGGCGATCCTCCAGCAGATCAACAAGTTATATCGGCTCCACGGACCCGGAAAGTATAGGTCAAAAACCGCCGCCCTTCAACACGTTGATCGCCGGGCCCGATTCCGCTAATATCGGCCGCCGTTCTGATTAAGTCACGTCGATCCATGAAGTTCCGAAACTCGGGAGGTCCATGTTCACGGATATCAGGGCCAAGCCGGAACGGCTGATCATCGGCATCATGTCCGGCACCTCTGCCGACGGCGTCGACGCCGCCCTGGTGCGCGTGCGGGGCAGCGGCGAATCGCTCTCCTGGCGCCTGCTGCGCCACGAGACGCTGCAGTACTCCGTCAAGGTCCGCGACCTCATCCTGTCCTGTTCGGAGCCCAGAAGCGGCGACGCCGCCTCCCTCTGCCGTCTCAACGTCCTGCTGGGAGAGCTGTTCGCGCGGGCCGCCGTGCACGTCGCGGCGCAGGCCGGCCTCGATCTCCAGGCCGTGGATCTGATCGGCTCCCACGGGCAGACGGTCCAGCACCTTCCCGAGGCGCTGATGATCACCGGCATCCCGGTGCGCGCCAGTCTTCAGATGGGTGAGCCGGCGGTCATCGCCGAGCGCACGGGATGCACCACGGTGGCCAACTTCAGGGCCCGCGACCTGGCGGCCGGCGGCCAGGGGTCGCCTCTCGATTCCTACGTCGACTATCTCCTGTTCCGCAACCGCTCGCGCGGCCGGCTGGTGCTCAACATCGGGGGCGTGGCCAGCCTCACGGCGATCCCCGCGAGCGCCGGCCCCGATCGCGTCCTGGGGTTCGACATCGGGCCCGGCAACATGGTGATCGACGGCCTGGTGTCGCGCCTGACCGGCGGCCGCGAGGCATTCGATCACGGCGGCCGCTATGCTCGAAGCGGCGCCGTCTCCGCGCCGCTTCTCGAGCGCCTCATGGGGCACCCGTACCTCAATGCCCCGCCCCCCAAGTCCAGCGGCCGTGAGGAGTTCGGCTTGCCGTTCCTGGAGCGCATCATGCAGGAGATCGCCGGCCTGCCGAAGAACGATCTGATCGCCACGGTGACGCGC
>JACQNT010000125.1 GCA_016202915.1 Acidobacteriota bacterium | reverse complement strand
GCCATCAGGCGGTACACCGAGGACTGGACGATCGACACCCTCCTGCGCCACACGGAGGAGTCGATCGCCTTCGCGGTCAAGGAAGGGCTGCCGGTCATGTACGTCACCGAGGACACCGTGCGCGCCGACCCCGCCACGATTCGTAGGTTGTATGCCGCCGCCATCCGCTGCGGCGCGAAGCGCGTCTGCGTGACCGACACGGTCGGGCACGCAACGCCCCACGGCGTGACCGAGCTGATCCGCTTCGTGGCCGGCGTGGTCCGGGAGTGCGGGGAGAGGATCGGCATCGACTGGCACGGGCACCGCGATCGCGGCCTGGACGTGCCGAACACGCTGGCGGCGATCGTGGCCGGCGCCGGCCGCGTACACGGCTGCGCGCTCGGCATCGGCGAGCGCGCCGGCAACACGCCGATGGACCTGATCCTGGTGAACCTCAGGCTCCTCGGGTGGATCGACAACGACCTCACGGGGCTGGGCGAGTACTGCCGCCTGGTCTCCGAAGGGTGCCGCGTGAAGATCCCCCCCAACTACCCGGTGGTCGGGAGCGACGCCTTCGAGACCGGCACGGGGGTACACGCCGCCGCCGTCATCAAGGCGCTCAAGAAGACCGACCTGTGGCTCGCCGACCGGGTCTATTCGGGGGTGCCGGCTTCCGACTTCGGGTTCGCGCAGCGCATCCGGATCGGCCCGCTGTCGGGGAGGTCGAACGTCATCTTCTGGCTGGAGCAGAGGGGGATCGATCCGAAGGAGGAGACGGTCAGCAGGATTTTCGAGGCCGCGAAGAAGAGCGACCGGCTCCTCGAGGACCACGAGATCGCCGCGCTCGTCGACGCCCCCTGAGCTCAGTCCTGCCCCTCGACGCGGACGCGGTTGCGTCCGCTCTCCTTCGCCCTGTAGAGCGCGCGGTCGGCGCTCCCCACCAGCGACTTGATGTCCCGCCCGTGCTCCGGGCAGCCGGCGATGCCGATGCTGATCGTGACCCGGATCGTCCGGCCGTCGAGGGTGAACGGGTGCGTGTCGATCGACCGGCGGATCCGCTCGGCCGCCTGCACCGCCCCGGCGGCGTTCGTGTCCGCCAGGTAGCCCACGAACTCCTCGCCGCCGTAGCGCGCCGAGACATCCGAGCCGCGGATCGACTCGCGGATCAGCCGCCCCACCTCGGCCAGGACGTGGCTGCCCATCAGGTGCCCGTGCGTGTCGTTGACCGCCTTGAAGCGGTCCAGGTCCATCATCAGGACGGCGAGCGGCAGGCCGTAGGTGAGGCAGCGCTTCAGCTCCATCCCCAGCGCCAGGAACAGGGACTCCTTGGTGAGGAGCCCGGTCAGCTGGTCGTAGGAGATGCGGTTGCGGATCTCCTCGTGGTACCTCGCCTCGATGTCGTCCAGGAGGACGAACTTGAGGACCGTGTCGCCGACCTGGACCCGGTCCCCCTCCTGCAGCTCGACCCGGTCGGTCCGCTTCGAGTTCACGAACGTATGGTTGGTGCTGTCGAGATCCAGGAGGTGGTAGGAGGCCCTCTGGCGCTCGGCGTCCCAGGAGAACTCGATCCGGGCGTGCTCGCGCGACGCCAGGTCGTCGAGGATCCGGATGTCGGCGTCGGGGCTGCGGCCGAGGAGGATGCTGCCGCGCTTGAGGCGGAAATCGCGTCCGATCTCCGCCCCCCGGAGCACGACCAGGGAGGCGCGCGTCCTGCGCAGGCAACCGGAGTCGAGCGACGACCGGTCGATGGCCATCGTGCTGTCGGCGTGTTTCCGGGACATTTTCTCCGGCCGGGCCCGTCCGCCCGCCGTGGTTACGTTTGTGCAACCCTCGGCGGAGCGACACTCAGTCAATCTAGGCACGGGGGGCGGCGCGTGCCAGCCTGCGCCCCATCCGGCGCCTCAGAGCTTCAGGAGGCACCACTCCCTGGTGAAGGGAACGCTGCCCATCTGGATCCCGCGCTCGGCGGTCACCAGGACGTTGTCCGAGTGGTTGTAGCCGAAGCCGAGGTCGGGCGCGTACAGGCCGGGCTCGTTGCTGAAGGT
>JACQNT010000120.1 GCA_016202915.1 Acidobacteriota bacterium | reverse complement strand
GCGGCTCCGGCCTCGTCCGCTACGGTCATCTCTTGGAACGTCAGCCCGGCACCCGCCGATGGCACCGCAACCTCAATCAGGAGCGCGAGCCACGTTCTTCCGGGCTCCGGCCGCCTCGACGCCAGTCCCTGGGGGCCGTAGGCCAGGACATCCTCGAAACGCTGGGCTTCCAGAATTTTCGGTTCCAGAATCCGTGCCAGTCCAGGCTTGGGCGGCTCATCCTTGGCCGGCGGTTCGTACCTGTCAAGGCGTGGCGTCCCGCCTGCAGCGAGGACGGAGATCCACCGTTCCAACCGGGGCCGTTCCCAGGACCCGGCGCGCAGCCTGAGGTACTCGATGACGACTTCCCGCTCGCCGCGCGTCAGGAGCTCCTGCGCCAGCTCCAGATCCGGGTCAAACGACTTGAGCGCAGGCGACCCCGGTGCCCGGCCCGCGGCGAGGAGATAGCGCTTCGCTGCTGCGACGTCGCCGTCCCGGAGGGCCAGACGCCCGAGGCGCACGTTCGCCCAATGGACGACGTGCCCGTGGTCCCGGTCGGCCTCCCGCCCCCGAATCGATTCGAGCAACGTCGCCCAGTATCGGGCCTCGAACCGGCGGGACACGGGCTCCACCAGGAAGAGAGCCGAGCCCAGCAGGAGAAGGGCTCCGGCGACGACGCCCGCGACGGCGAATCGCGCGCCCCGGAGCGCTCCCCGGCTGTGTCGGATCTCCAGGAGCGCCACCACGCCCCATGCGACCGCGGGAACCCCGAACACGGCCAGTAAGGACGCCGCCTTGCCGCCCACCTCGCGGATGCCGAATATCGCCGCGAGGACCTCGAAGGGCGGGAAGTCCCGCGGGAGCCGGAACTGGGCCGGGAAGCCCAGGGCGACGACCAGGCCGAGCACGCCGAGCGCCGCCGCGACGAGCGCCATGCCGCTCCGCTTGGGTCCCACTGGGAGCTCGGTCGGCCCGGCCACCACCATCGCCGCGATGATATCCCGGTCCCGTGGTGAGCGCCGCCAGCCACCCGCCAGCCACCCGCCAGCCACCGCCGAGCCATCTTTCACCTCCCAACTTTTCCTCTCCCACGAGGCCGAGCCCCAGCAGAGCCAGCTCTCGCTCTTCTGACCACGAACGGAGGGCAGGTTACTCGATCACCGTGTCCGCCCGGATGCGGACAGACGGCGGGATCCTGAGGCCGATCTCGCGGGCGGTGCGGAGATTGAGGGCGAGTTCGATCTTGTCGTAGCTCTCGACCGGCAAATCTTTGGGATGGGTCCCCGCCAGGATCCGCTGGACGTACTTCGCCGACATGCGACCGACCTGGCGGAAGCTCGTACCGTAGCTGGCGAGGCCCCCTTTGGCGACCAGATTCGTCTGGTGGAAGATCGTCGGCAACCTCTTGACCCTTGCGGCGTCGATGATCAGCAGCGCCTGGCTCGTCACCATCGCGTCCGGGGTGTGGAAGTAGGCGTCCACTTCCCGCGGCTTGAGCGCCCCGAGGCCCAGACGAAGCTCCTCGGCGGAGCGCACGTGTCGCTCGATGAGCTGCACGCCCAATGTTCGCGCGGCCTCGCGGCCCAGCCGGGCGTTCTCCCTCGCCGCCGTGTTGCCAGGGTTGTAGAAGGTCACCATCCGACCGAGCCTCGGGATCATCTCCTTCAGGACCTCCAGGCGCTTTGCGGTCAGGTCGGTCGCCCGGCCGTGGACGCCTGTCAGCCGCCCGCCCGGCTTCGCGAAGCTCTCCACCAGCCCGTACGCGACCGGATCGGCCCCGGCGAAGAACACGATGGGGGTCAGCGCGGTCGCCCGTTTCGCCGCCATGGTCACGGACGCGCCGCCGGTGCAGATGAGGTCCACCTTCCGGCGCTCGAGATCCCTCGCCGCCTCCCCGACCGCCTTCAGATCGCCCTTTGTGTCCCGGATGTCCAGGGCGACGTGTTTACCCTCTTCGAGCCCCAGCTCCCGGAGCCCCTGCCGGAGTCCGTCGACGAACACCTGATACTCACCGCCGTGGTGGATGATCCCCACGCGATGAACGTTCCCGGCTGTCTACCCGCCGGCAGCGTACGGCGCGACGAGAGGGCCGAGCGCGAGGCTACCACACGAGCGCGAGCTGCCGCGCCGCGGCGCGCGGCCCGTCGCGGCGGTCCCCGCGCCGGCTCAGCGGCAAGCCCGCCGCCGCCGCCAGGCGCCGCACCCGAGCGTCCACCTCGGCCACGTAGTCCGCCCGCGCGTAGGCGCCGCCCGCGTAGAGCCGCGCGTACTCGGGCACAAGAGCGGGGTACTCCGCGCGGAGGAACGCGAAGAACACCTCGCGCGTGCCGGGGCGGAGGAAGAGCACGCCGGACACGGCGCCGGCCGCCCCCGCCGCGCGTCCGGCGCGGAGGAGCGCGCCCAGGTTCGCCTCGCCGTCGGTGAGCCGCGGCACGACCGGCATCGCGAAAAGCCGGGTCGTGACGCCTGCCTGCGCCAGCGTGGCCATCGCCTCGAACCGAAGGTCGGGACGCGGCGCGCGCGGCTCCAGCCGGCGGGCCAGCGCCGCGTCCACGGTCGTCACCGAGAAGTTCACCGAGATCTCGGCGCGC
>JACQNT010000119.1 GCA_016202915.1 Acidobacteriota bacterium | reverse complement strand
GGAACTCCGCGAAAGCAGCGCTGGACGCGGGCCACGGCCCCGGGGCGCGCGGGGAACCACCCCGGGACCGGGTCCGCGGCACATGGCCCGCCCGGCGCGGGCGGCGGTCAGCGCTTGACCAGGACGTCCTTGACGGTGGTCGTCGGGGTCCCGGTGTTGAACCGGCCGAGCAGAGCGCCGGTGGACAGGTCGAACCGGCAGACATCGGACGAGCCGTAGTTGGCGGCCCAGAAGGTCCCGTCCCCGGCCAGGTCGAGTCCGATCCACAGGTCCGGCTCGTCCGCCAGGTCGTAGGTGCGGACGGCGCGACCGGCGGAATCCAGGCGCGTCACGTCGGACGCGGTCGCCACGATCAGGCCGCCGTCCGGCAGGATGCGGAGGCTCCCCGTGTAGCCTCCCGGCACCGGCGCAACGTTGAAGTCCGGGAGCTGGCGGCGGGAGCAGAGGTCGTAGCGTTTCACGTTCGGGCCCTGGGACGTATAGAACAGCGTGCAGCCGTCGGCGGCGAGATCGATGCGCGCCGAGCCGCGGTTCTCGGCCGCCACGTCGTATGCCGTCCGGAAGGCGCCGGAGAGGTCGAGCTGCCTGATGTCCCCCGTGCAGTCGGCCTGCCCCACGTAGACGTTGCCCGGCCGGTCGAAGGCGAACGCGTACGGGTTGCAATCGTAGCCGCTCCCGAAGCGGCCGAGCGAGATCCCCTGCGGGCTGAACCTCTCGACCGCGTTCCCCGCCAGGCAGGCGGAGGCGTCGGCGCAGTAGTGCGAGACGTACAGATTCCCCGCGGCGTCGAACCCCATCCCCTCCGCCTTCCCGGGCACGAGGTTGACCAGGACGCCCAGGAGGGATCCGTCGCGGTCGCGCCACTGCACCTCGCCGGTGCGCAGCGACACCAGGACGTCTCCGGGCGAGAAGCTCCGGGCGATGCCGGACACGACAGGCGGCGGGGGGATCGAAGGGGGATCGAGGGCGCCGGCTTCGCTGCGCATCGTCAGCAGCGTCACGCAGGCGGCGGCCGAAAGGAAGGGCAGGATCCGACAGGTGCGACGCGTACGGCTCGGCATCATGCGTGGTTCCTCCTTGCGCCTGAGGGTGATCATGGAAGGGCGGCGGCCGCCCGGACCGCTTCGAAGGCGTTCAGGTACCCGGCGCCGGCGTCGTGCGCCGTCCGGCTGGCCACGTTGATCGGAACGTCCGGCGAAAAGGCCCCGTCGGTCCCCCCGCTGTTCGAGATCATCGGGATTCCGTACCGGTCGCGGCTCGCGAGGATCCAGTCGAAGCCCTCGAGCGCCGACAGGATGAACTGGGTCTCGCCCGCTCCCATGCCCGCCAGTTGGGCGCCGATTGCCACGCCGCGGTATTTTCACGAGAGCGCCGCCATGGCCATGAACCACGCGGTTCGCTTCATCGACGTCACCTCCGGGTCAATGCGCGGATTCACCATCACGGGAGGCGCGGGCCGGGGCGCCGGTGCGGATCCTCCCTCATCCCGAACGTCGCGCTCCCGGCGCGCAGCCGGAACCCCCTCCCTGCGCCGTGCCGGGGCTGGATCCTCGGCAGAAACGCCATGCTCCAGGCGCGGGCCGGGAACGACGCATACGATTCGAGCTTCTCGGCGCCGCGGCCCAGGAGAACGACCCGGACGGTGTCCAGGAGAATCCGCAGATCCAGCCCGACGGATCGATGCTTGATGTAGTAGAGGTCGTAGCGCATCTTCTCCGTCTCCTCCTCGAGGTCGTTGGCGTACCCGTAGCGGACCTGGGCCCAGCCGGTCACTCCGGGACGCACTCCGGAGCGCAGGCGGTAGTACGGCACCGTGCGGGCGAAGAGATCGCAGTTCGGCAGGGGGTGCGGGCGGGGGCCGATGAGATTCATGTGCCCCCTCAGGACGTTGACGAACTGCGGCAGCTCGTCGAGTCGGAACCGGCGCAGCCAGCGGCCGAACCGGGTGATGCGATCCCCGTTGTCCCGCGCCCACAGCGTCGTCGGGCCGTCCGGAGGATGCATGGTCCGGAACTTCAGGAGACGGAAGCTCCTGCCCCGGAAACCCGCCCGCTCCTGGACGAACAGGATCGGGCCGCGCGAATCTGCCTTGATCACGATCGCGATCAGAGCCAGGAGCGGCGCCATGAAGATCAGGCCCGCGCCCGCCGCGACGACGCTGAGCGCGCGCGCCAGAGCGTCGTGCAGGCGGGAGCCGCGGAACCTCCGGGAAAAGGCGAGGGCCCCGGGCGAGACCGCTTCGATGGCGATCTTGCCGGTCAGGCGCTCCAGGAGGTCGGTCGCCTCGTCCACGGCGACTCCGCGCACGCGGGCGTCGAGCAGGCTGTCGACGGGAAGCCGGCCGCGCCGATCGCGCAGGGCGACGACCACGCGCGCGGGCGCGGCACGCCGCAGGATGTCGTCGAGATCGCCGAGGTCCCCGAGCACGGGCGAGCCGAACGCCCGCGGCGCGCCGCCCAGGGCCTCGGCGACGATTCCGACGATCGCCTTGCGGCAGCCGCGGCGCGCGCCCATCTCGCGCGCGACCTGCCGGGCCAGGTGTCCGGTCCCGAGGATCAGGGCAGGCCGTGCCAGCGGCCGGAACGCCGCCACGGCATCGATCAGCGCGCGCAGCGACGGCGTCATCACGCGCTCGCCTCCTGCCATCCGGCCGATCCCGAGCCGCCGTCGCTCCTCTGTCCCCCGCCCGACCGGGTCCCGTAGTAATGCGCGTAGGACGCGGGGGACGGCCTGTCGTCCTCGTTGAAGACGATTCCGATGACCCGGGAGGGATCGAGGCTCTCGAGCGCCTCTTCGATCAGACGGCGGGGCGTCCTGCCGGCGGCCACCACGAGCAGGAAGCTGTCCACCCATGCCGCGAGGGCGCGATGGTCCGGGACGGGTAGGACGGGCGACGCATCGACCACGACCGTGTCGTAGCGCTCCCTTGCCGCCTGGAGTATTTCCCCGAGTCTCGGCGACCTGAGAACCTCGTAGGGATGCTCCGGAGTCTGGCCGGCGGTCAGGATCGACAGGCGGAACGGGGCGCTCCGCCTGACGAAGGCGAGCGGCTCGGAGCCGGGGGACGACACGGACTCCACCAGCCCCGGCGGGACGCTCCCGAGCCCGAGCGCGCGGGCGATCGAGGGTTTCCGCAGATTGGCGTCCACCAGGAGGATGCGCGCCTCAGCATCCTGTGCCAGGGCCCCCGCCAGGTTGACGGCGGTCGTGGTCTTCCCCTCCCCCGCAACGGCGCTGGTCACGGCGATCAGCCGCGTTCCGCCGTGGCGCTGCTCCAGCGTGTGCCGCAGCGCCCTGTATGGCTCGGCTTCCAGGCAGCCAGGGTCGAGCAGGCTGACGAAACGTCCATCGATCGTCCCCTGGGCCGCGGCGGCCGGTCCGGAGGGCGTCTCCAGACGCACCACGCGGGACGCCCGATCCCGATTGTGCTCCCGGCCGATCCCCAATCCTGTCTCCTGCCCGCTCATCTCTCGGCCAACCCCGGCGTGGACGTGTCGGCGGGTCTTTCCGTATCGACGCAGTAGTCTTACCCATTAAAGAAGACCCGCACAATCAGTGGAATCCTCAATCGCTCCGGGGAGAACGCCCGACGGTTTCCTCGGCGAAGACCCTAGGAAGCTGTCCGAATATCCGGCCCCACGGCGTCCTGAACGCGGCCCGGCCCAAGACTCGGACAGGCCCCTAGGGACAGCGGCGGGCGGCGACCGATCGGCCGCCGCGCGTGGCGGCGCGGTCCGGTCCGCTCCCGGACGGGGCCCGTTCCCAGGTGACGCGCTGGCGGCGGGTGAGGAGGCGGAAAAACGCGACGGCGGTCGCCCAGTTCAGGAGACAGACCGTGTAAGGGACGGCCAGGAGCGCGCCGCCGCGGCCCGCGCCCGCGAGAGCGCCGCCCAGCGCCGCGGCGCAGAAGATCCCCTGGGCGAACAGGGTCCAGTTGTAGAACGGCCGCCCGGCGAGCAGGAGGTTCGATCCCAGGATCGTCGCCAGGAGCAGGGGTCCGAGCAGGCGGAGTCCCTTGTGCGACACGGTTTGCAGCCACAGACGGTTCCGGCGGGGGTGAAGGAGCCAGGGCTCGCGGGCGAACAGCTGGAAATTCCCGGCGATGGTCCGGATCTTGCGGACGAATTCCTGGCGCGGCGTTTCCGCCGGCCGATCGTAGGCGCGGGCCCCCGCCTCGAACAACACCCGATAGCCGCGGCGCGCGATGCGCAGCGGGATGAGCACATCGTCCAGGATCGTGTCCTTGGGAATCGGCTCGAACAGCCCGCGCCTTATGGCATAGATGGCTCCCGAGGCCCCGACGGTCGAGTCGACGCGGCTCTCGCTCATCCGGATGGATGTCTCGCAGCGCCAGTACAGGCCCATGCCCCGGCTCACGGCCGTCTCCTCCGACCGATCGGCCAGGATCAGCTCGCCGCCGACCGCGCCGACCGCGGGGTCGGCGAAGGGTCGCACGAGCGCTTCGAGCGCCTTCACGTCGAACCGCTGCCGCGCGTCGGCCAGCACCACGATCTCGCCCCGGCAGAGGGGGAACAGATCATCGAGCGCGGCCGCCTTGCCGCGGCGCTCCTTGAAATCGACCACACGCACCCCTTCTCCGAGGAAGGCCCGGGCACGCGCCACCGTGTCGTCCGTCGACCCGTCCGATCCCACGACGATCTCGACCCGGTCCATCGGATAGTCGAGGGCCAGGAGGTTCTCGATCCTGGCGGCGATGCGCGCCCCTTCGTCGTGCGCCACGATCACGACGGAAACCGCCGGCAGGTCACGCCCTGCGGCCGGTCGTCTCGTGCGCGACGCGGCCCAGATCCGGATCAGGAGCGGGTAGCCGAAGTACGCGTAGCCGATCAGGAGAACGGAGATCCAGAACAGCGCCGGCGCGACCATGTTGAGGTCCGTGATTCGCCGCCTCCAGGAAGCGTGGTGTCCGCCGTACCGCTGGCCACCCGGGCAGCGGGGGGGCGGCCGGGTGGCTGCCGGACGGAGGCAACGATTCCGGCCGGGACGGCGGACCCATGTGATCCCTGCGAGGCCATCAGAGCACGAGCACGATGTCGCCGGGACGCAGTTCGACGTTCTCCCGTGCCCCGTCCTGCATCGCCTTCGAGTAATTGAACCGGATGCGGGCCGGCCCCGGGCCGTCGCCGCGCAGGATGACGATGCGCGAGCGCGAGGCGAATTCGGTCAGGCCGCCGGCGAGGGCCAGAAGGTCCAGCACTGTGATCCGTCCTTTCAGATCGTAGCGCCCGGGATGCGCCACCTCCCCGAGTATCGAGATCTTCGGACTCCGGACCTCTTTGACGATCACCGATACCTCGGGCGTGGGCATGTACTCGGAGAGCCGTCGCATGAGAGCGTCCCTGAGCTCCATCGGGGTGAGGCCTTCCGCCTGGACGTCGTTGAGGAGCGGGAGCGAGATCATCCCGTCCGGGCGCACCGGCATTTCGCCGCTGAGCGCCTCGTTCTTCCATATCGCGATGGTGAGGACGTCCTCCGGGCCGATCCGGTAGGCGCCGGACGGAGCCGCCGGCGGGCCGTCTTTTCCCGTGTCCCGCTCCTGCGCCGCAGGCGACGGGCCGGGGCCGAGCAGAAACGCCAGACACAGCGCGACGGATCGCATGCCGGTCATCGTTTCACTTCACCGGCGGGACAACGCCGAACTTCGCCCGGCGCCCGCCCTGGCGGGCGACCAGGGTCAACAGAATGGTGTCGTGGGCGATCTCTCGCGCCGCGTCCCCCGCCCCGGGTGCGGGAGGATCCAGGGCGCCGCGCTCCAGGCTCCTGCGATAGCCGCCGACGAGCGACAGCCGGTCCCCGAGGTGCCACGTCGCCTGGAGGTCTGCCAGGTAAACCTTGGCCTCGGGTCCGCCGCGCTCGTCCCGGATCCGGAAGTACCCGGGGGACGCGCTCACCCGGAACCAGGGACGCGGCTGGTAGGCCAGGGACGGCAGGACGCTGTCGGCCATCACGGCACCGGCGCGCCCGATGACGGTAGCGAGACCGCGGGCGCACGTGAGCGCCACGTGCATCGTTTTGAAGTCGCCCCGTACGGAGGCCGTGAGCTCCGGATCGAGCCGCCCCTCGGAAAATCGCGGGCCGCCGCGCAACTCGAGTCCAGTTCCCCGGCCGAGGTCCCGCTCCCAGCCGAAGCTCAGGACGTGCGCCGTGGTGATGGCCCCCGCGTCGAACTCGAATCGCGTCGTGCCGAGGCGGAGGCTCCCGGTGTTCCGCGGCGACGTCCGCCGTTCGATCTCCAGTGCCGCGGCCCGGGTCTCGGACGCCACGCCTCCGGCCAGGTCGTCCAGCGTCTGCGTGTAGGTCACGCTCCCGCCAGTGACCGGGCCTGATCGCCACTCGATCGACGGCCTCACCTCGCGCCTTCGGGCGCGCGCGCGGCCGGCGGCGAGCCCGGTCGCCAGATTGAGATCTCCTCCCGGGGTGAGCGTCGTCAGGTAATCGCCATGCACCGACAGGGTGACCCGGCGCGAGGATCGGGCCGACAGGTCGATCATCAGGTGCTGGCGCGCCCGCGAGGTGTCCAGCTCCGGGTGTTCCGCGTAGCGCTCCGCGTCGAAGGCATAGCGCCCCGCGAGCGACAGGCGCGCCGATCGATAATCCGCCCCGACCTGCGGCGTGAGCCGGGAGATGCGATCCCTGGCTCCGGCCCCCGGGGTCGAAAAGAGGTTGTCGTCCTCGACTCCGGTCAGGGACAGAGCGCCGTCCACGGAGAGGGCCGACTGCGCGCTCGCCGCCCCGTGGAGGAACAGGCTCCCGCAGATCAGGACCCCGGGTACCAGGAGCCGCATGCGGGCGGGGGTCATGCCGGATCCACCGCCGTGCAGTCGACTTCCACGCCCACGCTGCGGAAAAGCAGATCCACGGAGAGCACCAGGAGGCCCTTGTGGTCCCTGCGCCGGGCGAGAACGCCCTCGACGCCGGCGAGAGGCCCGCGGGTGATGCGCACGCGCATTCCCTCTCTGAGGTACGGGTGCGGCATGCAGGGGAGATCCGACCGCGCCAGCGCCCGCACCGATTCGATCTCGCCTTCGGGGACCACGGCCAGCCTCTCCCAGGTCTCCCCAAGCAGGGCGACCAGCCCGCGTGCCTTGCGCACCTCGAGGTAGGAGTCCTTGTCCATCGCGTGGCGCAGGAACAGATACCCCGGGAACATCGGGCGGCGAATCAGGCGCCGCAGGCCGGCCCGGCTCGACCAGACGTTGATTTTCGGCAGGAACGACTCGAACCCGCGGGCCACGAGCTGGTCGTGCACCAGCTGCTCGCAGTGGCTCTGGGTCCAGACCACGTGCCAGCCAGGCGGCGGCGGGTTGCCGGCGGGTCGTGCCGGGGCGGCGGTCGGCATGGCGGCCTCCTCCAAATCGATCCGAACCAGTACACCAATGGCCGCTCCGCGGGAATCAGGGGAACCCTGAATCGCCCTCCGGATTATCCCCGAGTCCGCCGGCCTCCTCGCCGGCGGGCGCCCCGTTCCGGCTCACGGTTGGATGAGTCCCCGCTTGATCGCATAGCGGACGAGGCCGGCCTTCTCGTGAATTTGCAGCTTGAACATGATGCGGCTGCGATGGGACTCGGCGGTCTTGACGGTGATTCCCAGGGCCTCCGCCACCTGCTTCGTCGATCTTCCCTCGGCGATCAGCTGCAGCACCTCGCGCTCCCGCGGCGTGAGCGGATCGCGGGGCAGATCGCCGTGCTCGCGGTAGGCGCCGACCACGACGTTGGAGATGGAGGGGCTGAGGTAGAGCCGCCCGCGATGCACGTCGCGGATTGCCTGGATCATGTCGGAAACCGCCTGCGACTTCAGGACGTAGCCGTGGACCCCGGCGCGCAGCGCTTCCAGGATGTACGGCTCCTCGGCGTGCTGGGTCAGGATGATGGTCTTGGTGCCCGGCGATATCCGCATGATCTCGCGGGCGGCGTCGATGCCGTTCAGGCCCGGCATCGCCAGATCGAGAACCACGACCTCGGGGCGGGTTCCCTCCGTCTGGCGCAGCGCCTCGCGCCCGTCGGCGGCCTCCCCGACGACGGCGAAGCCTTCCCGCGCCAGCATGAATTTCAGTCCCTGGCGGACGACAGGATGGTCATCCGCGACCATCACCCGGATCGACATCGGCGACAGAGGCTCCCGTCTCCCCGCTGCATCATCCACCCGGGCCCGCCCGGGCACCGAAATTCTCCGGGTGGGCGGGGAGCCGACGCGCGGATCTGATGGCGGACCTTTGCGCGGCTCTCGGTGGGTGGAGGATTGGAGTCCCGGCCCTGCGTTCCATGACTGCCCTCCGGCTCCGGCCGACCGCGAGCCCCCGGTCCCGTGGGCCGCGGTCGCCAGTCCATCAACCTGCCCGAATCTCCGGGCAGGCCAGCCGCCTCAAGGGGCCGGCGACTGCTCCCACCATACGTCGAGAGCGCCGACGACGGAATCAGGTGATGACCCGAATGAGCGGCAGGAACTTCCTTGAAGGGCGGGTGCGGGGAGCCCGGTGCCCGAGGCGCGCGTTCAGGGCTGGATCAACCCGCGGCGGATGGCGTAGCGGACGAGACCGGCGGTTTCGTGGATGCCCAGCTTCGACATGATGCGCATCCGATGCGATTCGGCGGTCTTCACGCTGACGCCGAGCAGCGCCGCCACTTCCTTGGTGGTCTTCCCCTCGGCGACGAGCTGCAGCACTTCCCGCTCGCGAGGGCTCAGCGGGTCGGGGGGCAGGTCGGATTTGTTGCGATACGCCTCGACGACGGTCCGCGACACCCCGGGGCTCAAATAGACCGCCCCCCGCGTCACCTCGCGGATGGCCTGGACCAGATCGATCGTGGCCTGGGTCTTCAGCACGTAGCCGCTGATGCCGGCGCGCAGCGCCTCCAGCACGTAGGGGTCCTCGGTGTGCATCGTCAGCAGGATGGCCTTGGTTCGTTCCGAGCATCGCAGGATCTCGCGCGCGGAATCGAGGCCGTTGAGCCCCGGCATGGCGAGATCGAGGATCGCGACGTCGGGATGCGTGGTCTCGGCCATCCGCACCGCTTCACGGCCGTCCGCGGCCTCGCCGACAATCCTGAAGCCCTCGTGCTCGAGCATCGCCCGGATTCCCTGTCGTACGATCTGATGATCATCGGCGAGAAGAATCTGTGTCGCCATCGCGTCCCTCCAGAGGAATGATGATGCGCAGGTCCGTCCCGCGTCCGGGGGCGGAGTCGATCGTGAGCTGTCCGCCCAGGGCGCTCAGGCGCTCCCGCATGCCGATCAATCCGAGGCCCCGCTCGCCCCTGCGGTTCAGGACCGCTTGCAGATCGAAGCCCCGTCCGTCGTCCTTCACCGTGCAGCGCGCCGCCTCCGGATCGATCTCG
>JACQNT010000118.1 GCA_016202915.1 Acidobacteriota bacterium | reverse complement strand
GTCCTCGACGTTCCCGGCCTGGAGCGTCGGGGCGTTCTTGGCGTTGAAGTTCATCATCTCGCGGTTCTCTTCGACGTTGATCGTCTCCCGCAGCCGCGCGATGTGCGGCACCGCCCTGGAGTCGGCCCGCACCTGGTAGCCGTTGGGGCCGAAATCCAGCACCGCGCTCACGCCGTTGATCCCCGCCAGGTCCTGGCGGAACTGCGCCAGGTCCGCCCCGGCAGCCGCGAACACCTCCAACAGCAGCTCCGGGCTTGTGGCCCGGGCCCTCTCGATCAGCGGCCGCCGCCCCAGGTCGCGGGCGATCTTGAAGGCCGGCTGCATCGGCTGGAACTGGTCCAGGTCCCGGATCTGCCGCAGCTTGCCGAGCCCCTGCGGCTCGACGTAGGTCAGCATCCACCCTTCCGGCAGGTAGCCCTGCACCCGGGACGCCGCCTGCACCGCCCGCTGCGCCTCCGGGGCGCGCCCCGCGGCGATCGCCTCCGGGGAGAGGCGCACGTAGTTCAGCCCCGGCACCAGGCCGCCCCGGCCGAGACGCGTCACCTCGTTCGCCCGGTAGCGCAGCGAGTCGGGCAGCAGGCCCAAAAGCGCCTCGGGCTGCTCCGGGTCGAGATGGCCCAGCTGAGTGACCAGCAGGCCCGCCCGGTCTCCCTCCCTGAGCATCGGCCAGAGGAACCGGTCCCCGAACGGGGAGAGGCCGTCCAGGCGCGCGTGCCCGAAGGGCCGGGCGAGTCTCTCGAACTGCTGCATCTCCAGGCGTTGGATCTCGGCCAGGACCGCCGAGTCATCGTCGGCCGGAGCGGTCAGTTCGGTCCTGGATGCCCATAGCAGGACGGTCGGGCCGGCCAACAGCAGGGCCAGGCCGAGGGCAGCCAGCAGACGGGTGCACTTGGCTCCAGAGACGGAGAGTGCGTTCATTCTAGTCCTCCTCGTTGGGCAGCTAGGCAGAAACGGAAAGGAAAATAGCGCATCAGGTCCCTGGGCAGTGCCCGGAAACCCCACAGGCGAAAGGCATTCCGAACTGGCTCGGCGGGCAGTACAGGCAACCCGCCGGGAAGGCACCGCGTGGACAACCATCCTCCTCGGTGGTTCCTCAGCTTGTCTCTAAGTCACGCAGTCGGCGATGAAGCCTGCGAACCCTTGACCGCCCCCATATACGGTCAAGGTTTGCAACTGTCAAGGAAAAGTTGCCCGGGACGTCCGGTCCCCGGAATAACCCCCGGGGATTCGTTGACAGCCACCCTCCGACCTCCTAGAATGGCCCGAACGCGCCGGGCGCCGCCGTCCGCCGCGGGGCCGGAGGGCCCGGAGGAGGCTTCACCAGTGACCACCGTCAGCGCCGCCCGGCAGCCCTCCAGCGCTACCGTCCGCGTGACGCGGCCGCTCGCCCTGGGGTGCGGGGTGATCGGGTTCGCGCTCCTCACCTGGGCCGGCGCCAAGGCGAGTGTCCCGCTGCCTTTCACGCCCGTTCCCGGGACGCTGCAGATGCTGCCGGTGCTCCTCGCCGGCGCCCTGCTCGGAGCCCGCGGCGGCGCCGCCAGCCAGATCGCCTATCTTCTTATGGGGATCGCGGGGCTGCCGGTGTTCGCCCTCCCCGGGGCCGGGCCGGCCTATCTCCTGGGGCCGACGGCCGGGTACCTCCTAGGGTTCGTGGCGGCCGCATACGTCGCCGGCCGCGCCATCGGGGGGCGCCGGCCGGCGGGGGCCGCCCGGGCCTTCCTGGGGTTCGTGGCGGGCAGCGCCGCCCTCCATCTATGCGGCCTCGCCTGGCTGACCGTCCTCGCCGGCGGGCACCTCGGCGCCGCCGTGAGGGCCGGCCTGCAGCCGTTCCTGCTGTTTGATCTCGCCAAGATCGTCCTGGCGACCGGCGTGTACACCGCCTGGGAGCGCTGGAGATGGACGAGAGCAAGGACCCGGGACGACGCTACGCCTCGCTGAGGCTCATCCTGAAGGAAATCGGCCCCTCCGTGGTGGCGTTTTCCGGGGGCGTGGACAGCGCTTTCCTGCTGCAGGTCGCCCACGACGTCCTGGGGGAGGAGGTCCTGGCGGTGACCGCGGTTTCCGCTTCCCTCTCCTCGGCCGAGAGAGATGAAGCGGTCCTCCTGGCCCGGCAGATCGGCGCCCGGCACGCCCTGGTCGCGACGGCGGAGTTCGACAACCCCGACTACGTGCGGAACGAAGGCCGCCGCTGCTACTTCTGCAAACAGGAACTGTTCGTGGTCCTGCGGCGCGTCGCGGCGGAGGCTGGCGCCAGGGCGATCCTGTACGGCGCCATCCCGGACGATCTCGGGGACGACCGGCCCGGCATGCGGGCGGCGGCGGAGGCCGGCGTCAGGGCGCCGCTCATCGAGGCGGGGCTGACGAAGGAGATGATCCGCGCGCTGTCGCGGCGCCTCGGCCTGCCGACCTGGGACAAGCCGGCGGCGGCCTGCCTGGCCTCCCGCATCCCGCGCTTCACTCCGGTGACCGTGGCGGCGCTGGCGCGCGTCGAGCGTGCCGAGGCGGCGGCGCGCGGCCTCGGGTACCGCCTGGTCCGCGTCCGGCTGGAGGGAGAGGCGGGGGCGCGCCTCGAGCTCGATCGCCAAGGCCTGCGGCGCGCCGCGTCGCCGGAGGCCCGGCGCGGGCTCATCGAGGCGGTGCTGCGGGCCGGCTTCGACGCGGTGACGATCGATCCGCTCGGCTACCGGCCGGGGGGCCGGCCGGCGGCCGTGGCGATTTCCCGGGCGGGCTCCTAAGAGCCTGTCCGGGTATTGAGGTGGGGAACCTGGATCTCGCCGCCCTCCTGCGCCGCAGGCGCACGCCGCGTTCATTCCGCAGTGACCCCGTCGATCCCCAGATCATGAAGGCCGTCCTGGATGCCGGGGGGCGCGTGCCCCTCGGCGACCCCGGTTGCTGGCGCCCCGTCCTGCTCGAGGAGCGCGCCTCGCGCGAGGCGCTTCTCGCCTCACTGCGCGCGGCGGGGAGCGCGGAGGCTGCCGTCGAGCTCCTGGGCGCGGCGCCGGCCCTGGTCGCCAACTGCGAGGCGGGCGATGGGGGCGCCGGCCGCGCGGCCTCCTGGATGGCCGCGGCCCAGATGGCCCTGGCGGCGGAGGAGAGCGGCTACTCGACGCTGGCCGTGCGGGCGGGGACGGAGGTCCGGCCGCCGGCGAGTCTCGGGCTCCCGGCGGCCTGGCGGGTCGAAGCGGTGCTCGCCATCGGCGCCGCGCAGGAGGCGCCAGCGGCGCGCCCGGACCTCGCGGAGGGCCGGGGCGACGGCCCGCCCGCCGCGGCGGACCCGCCGCGGGGCGCGGCCTCAGCCGACCGGCGCGTGCTCCTGAGCTTCATGGAGATCGCGGCGGCGACGGCGGGGGCCGAGGACCTCGACGGGGTCCTCGAGACGATCGCCCGGGCGCTGGGACGCCTGTTCCCTGTCGATGGCGCGGCCCTGGGCCTGCTGGAGGACGGGAGCGTCGTGGTGCGCGAAATCTTGAGGTCGGGGGCGACGGTGCGGCGGGATCCTGAGCGCCTGCCGGCCGACGGCTCACACCTCATGTCCTGGGCCATCAGCCGCGGCCGGCCTCTGTGGCGGAACGATGTCCCCTCCGAGCTGCGCTTCGCCGAGAGCCTGCCCGCCTCCGGGCTGCGCAGCGACATGGTGATCCCGCTCCGGGCCCGCGGCGAATTGATCGGGGCGTTCCTCGTGGGGTCCCGCCGCCGGCACGCCTTCGACCGCGAGGATTTCGAGGTCCTGCAGCGCTGCTCCGACATGACGGCGGTGGCGGTCGAGACGCAGCGCCTGCTCCTGGCCACCAGGCGCCTCTCCGAGACGGACGGCGTCACCGGGGTCTTCAACCACCGGCATTTCGCTGCGCTCATCCGCCAGGAGGTCGAGCGGGCCCGCCGTCTCGACCGCCCGGTCGCCCTCCTCATGATCGACATCGACAACTTCAAGCGCTTCAACGACACCTACGGGCACCAGGCGGGCGACGAGGTCCTGCGCCACGTCGCGCAGCTGGTGGCGCGCCTCCTGAGACGATCGGACGTCGTGGCGCGCTACGGCGGGGAGGAGTTCGCGGTCATCCTGCAGGACGCCGCCGCCGACGGGGCGTCCCCGGTCGCGGAGAAGATCCGTCAGGAGGTGGAGAAGAGCGCCCTGGCGCTCCCCGGCCTCCCGCGGCATCTGCGCGTCACGGTGAGCATCGGCCTGGCGTCTTTCCCCGCCGATGCCCGCAACGCCACCGAGCTGGTGGGCGCCGCCGACCGCGGTCTCTACCGGGCGAAGCGGAGCGGGAAAAACCGGGTCTGCCCGGCGGGAACGGAAGGCTCCTAGAAAAGCGGCTCCTGCCGCCCCCGCCCGGCGCCACCGACGCGCTCGGCGGCGAGGCAGAGGGCCCCGAGCGTCACGAGCAGCCCCAGGGAAGGGAAGACGACCGGCCACCAGGCCGCATCGAGCGTCGCCCTGGACTCCGCCAGGATCGTCCCCCAGGACGGCGCCGGCGGCTCCACGCCGAACCCCACGAAGCTCAGGCTCGATTCCAGCACGATCGCGTGCGCCACGCCGAAGGACGCCATGACGGCGAGCGGCCCCGCGAGCAGGGGGAGCAGGTGGCGGACCACCAGCCTCGGTGCGGAAGCGCCGGTGGCCCGCGCCGAGGCCCACAGGTCCCCCCTGCGGTGCCGCAGGATCTCCCCGCGGACGTAGCGCGCCATCCCGGTCCAGCGGTTCAGCGCGATGCCGGCCGCCACCGGCCACAGCCCGCCGTGACCCGAGGCCGCCACGAAGGCCAGGGCGAGAACGAAAGGAGGGAAGCAGGCGACCACATCGACGAGGCGCACGATCAGGAGGTCGGCGGCGCCGCCCCGCATGGCGGCGAGGGCGCCGAGGAACAGGCCGAGGAGGAGCGAGACCGCGGTGGCCACGAAGCCGATCAGAAGGGAAGGACGGGTCCCGTGGATCAGGCGGGCGAGGAGGTCCCGGCCCAGCGCGTCGGTCCCCAGGAGGTGGCGGCGGCCGGGCGGGAGGAGGGCATCGTCCAGAAGGATGCCGCGGTAGGAGTAGGGGACCGGCGGCCGGAGAAGGACGATCGCCCGGCCGGTCTCCTTCTGGTACCACGGGATGGAGCGCACGACGGGCGCGTCGAAGAGAGGACCGAGGATCGGCAGGTCGGCGAAGGCCGGCGCGATGAGGCGGCCGTCCACACGGGCGAGGAGCGGCCGTTCATTGGCGATCACGGGGGCCAGCAGCGCCACGATCGCCAGGCCCCCGACGATCCAGGCGGCCGCGCCGGCCCGGGCGCGGTGGCCGTCCGGGGCGCCGCCTGCGCGCAGGGCCGGCTCCCGCACTTCCGGCGCCATCTCAGGCTTCCTCCAGGAGCCGGCCGCGGATCGCTGGATCGGCCAGGACGTAGAGGAGGTCCACGAAGAGCTGCGCTGCGAGGACCAGCGCCGCCGAAAGCAGCGTGAGGCCCATCACCACCGGGTAGTCGCGCGTCTGGATCGAGGCGAGAAAGAGACGCCCCACGCCCGGCCAGGAGAAGACCTGCTCGACGATGACGCTCCCTCCGGCCAGGCCCGGGATGATCGACGCCAGCAGGGTGACGAACGGGACGGCGGTGTTGGCGGCGACGTGCAGGAGGGCGCGCCATCTTGACAGGCCCTTGGCGCGCGCCACCGCCAGGAACTCCCTTCCCAGGACGGAGCGGAAGACGGCCCTCGAGTAACGCGCGATGAAGGCCCAGCCCGACAGGGCGAGACAGGCGGTCGGGAGGACGAGATGGCGCGACAGGTCGAGCGCCCGCGCCGCGAGCGCCGGGGCGCCGGCCGGGTCGGCGACACCCTGCAGCGGCAGGATCCTCAGGCGCACCGCGAACAGCTGCTGCAGGAGCAGGGCGGCGGCGAAGGATGGGACGGCGTAGAGAAACAGGAGCGCCCCTCTCCCGAGGCGGTCGGCCGGCGATCCGGGCGAGCGCGCCCCCAGCAGCCCGAACGGCACCGCGATCCCGTAGATCACCGCCACGGCGCAGAGATTGAGAAGCAGGGTCCAGGGGAGTGCCTCGGCGACGACCCTGCCGACGGGCCGGCCGTCGCGCAGGGAGCGGCCGAGATCGCCGCGCAGCAGCCCCAGGGACCAGTCCCGGTACCTCTCCAGGGGACCGCGGTCGACCCGGAGCGCCGCGCGCAACCGTTCCAGCGCCTCGGCCGAAGGCTGGTGCCCCTCGGAGGACCAGGCCAGGATCGGATCCGCGGGGAGCAGGTTCAGGATCAGGAAGGCCAGGATGCTGATGCCGACCAGCGTCGGGAGCGTCGAGGCCAGGCGGCGCAGGAGGAACGCGCTCATGCGCCGTCGCCGTCGAGCGCGATGCGGGCCGCCCCGGGATAGTGATCGAGGATGCCGCGGGGGGAAGGCTCGACGGCGCGGAACCGCCGTGAGAAGGCCGCCTGCACGACGGGGAAGAAGAGGGGAGCGTACGGCTGCAGCTCCCGGAGCCGGCGATCAATCTTGATGTACAGGTCGGCGCGCGCGCCGGGATCGACGGTCCGCCGCCCCTCCTCCAGCCAGGCGTCGACGAACGCGTCGTGGAGCCCGGCGTAGTTCCTGCCGCCGCGGATCTGCGAGGAATGCACCATCGCGAAGACGCCGTCCGGGTCCACGCCGGGAACGGCGCCGGAGAGCGCCGCCTGGAAGTCGCCCTTCCGGAGCCTCTGTGACAGGGTGGGCCAGTCGAGGCGCTCGATCGCCACCTCGACGCCGATGCGCCGCAGCGATTCCTGCGCGACCTGCGCGAACATCAGGTGATCTTCGCCGCCGCTGAAGATGAGCAGGGTGAAGCGGAAGGGGACCCCGCCGCGCTCCCTCAGGCCGCTCTCCGCGCGGGCCCGCCAGCCGGCCTCGTCGAGGAGGGCGGCGGCCGCCTCCGGGTCATACGGGAGGTCGGGCGCATCCGGATCGGCGCCGCCGGCGGCCGGGTGGAACAGCGAGGAGGCGATCCGGCCGTTGCCGCGCAGCACCCGGCTCACATACCCTTCGCGATCGAGGGCCAGCGACATCGCCCGCCGGACGGCCGGCTCGGCGAAGAACGGGTTCGACCCGTCGCATCTCCAGGCGATGTAGTAATAGAAGAGGGGCAGGTAGCGCAGGGCGCGGAAGCGGCGGCCGAAGGCGGCGCTCCCGGCGTGCGCCTCCCACTGCACCGGCGTCAACATCGCGAAGTCCACCTCCGCGGCGAGGAGCGCCTGCAGGGTCGTCTCCTGGGACGGGATCACCTGGAAGACAAAAGTATCGAGGTAGGGCCTGCCGGCCCAGTAGTCGGGGTTGGCCTGCAGGACGATCCTCCGGCCCGGATCCCAGGATTCGAAGCGGAACGGCCCCGTCCCGACCGGCGCCCGGTTGAATCGGGAGGTGGCGAAGTCCTCCCTCTCATAGAGATGACGGGGGAGGATCGGCACGTCCCAGCCGTGGAGGGCCGGGGCGTACGGGGCGCGGTAGGTCACCACGACCGTCACGGGATCCGGCGCCTCGACCCGCTCGATCGGCAGGAACGAGTCCATCCAGGTCAGGGCGCGGCTCTCCGGGTCGATCACCCGCTCGTAGGTGTAGACCACGTCGGCGCTGGTGAGGGGGACGCCGTCGTGGAAGCGGACGCCTGGGCGCAGGTGGAAGGTGAGCCTGCGGCCGTCGGCGGAGAGCTCCCACGAGCGCGCCAGCCGGGGGACCACCCGGAGGCCGGCGTCGTGGTCGACGAGGCCGTCCCCCACCAGACGCAGGACCAGGACGCCGTACTGCTCGTCGACGCTCACGAAGTTGAGGGTCTTCGGCTCGAAGCGCAGGGGGAAGACGAAACGCCCCCCGTAGCCCGCGCCGCCGCCCGCCGGCCCGCCGCCGGATCCGGGCGGCGGCGAGCAGCACACCACGGCCAGCCCGGCTGCGACGGCCAGGAGCACGGCGGCTCGGGAGCGCATCGGCGGCTTAATCCGAGGTGAAGGTGGCCTTGCCGGCGCCGACGTTCCCCAGGAGGTCGGTCACCTTGACGATGACCGTGTGCTCGCCCGCGCGCAGGGCTCCGAGGCTGAGGCTGTAGGACTCCGACCGCGAGTCGGAGACCCCGTCCGCGGGGGCCAGCGGCACCCAGCGGGCGGCATCGAGGGAATACTCGGCGCGCGCGATCGGCCCCACGCCGTCGCTCGCGACGATCTCGATGCCGACCTGGCCCTGCGGCCCCTGGCGCGCGCTGACCTGGACCGCGGGCGGCGTGTTGTCGATGAGGAAGGGGTCGCTGGCCAGCGCGGCGTTCCTGGCCTGGTCCGCGGCGTTCGAGGGTCCGTCGCTCGCCTCCACCCGCACGCGGTAGAGGCCGTCCGGCAGCTGCATCGAGTCGAACGCGAAGTACGGCTCCCGCAGCCCGCGCCCCAGCGGCTTCCAGGACGACTCCCCCTCGCCCCGGAAGGCGACGTCGTAGGCGAGGCTGTCCCCGTTCGGGTCCTCCGCCTCCCATTCCAGGGAGCGCATCCCCCTGACGTAGATCCTCTTCTCCGGGATCGGCTGCGACGCTCCGGCGGGCGGGTGCCCGTCGGGGTTGACGCGAATCCCGGTGAACGCCAGGTCCTGGGGATCGGCTTCCGGAACGTAGAGGGGGCGCTCCCTCAGGACCCCGGGCGGCTGCACGGTCACTTTCCTGAGCGTGGGTGGGAGGTTCGACTGCACGTAGGCGATCGACACCGCCTGGAGGGCCGGCCCCGGCCCGCCGCTGGCGCGCGCCAGGCGGGCGCGCCACTGGATGGACCGGGCCGGAGGGCTGGAGACCGGGCTCCCGTCGGGATTGGAGTAGGGAGGCGACCAGTCGCTCCAGGTGGAGTCCGGGGCGCTGCTGTTCCCGGAGCGGGTCGCGACCTCGACGCGGGCCCCCTGCGGAACGCTCGCCCTCCATGAGATCCGGCCCCAGCGGGACCTCGTCTGGGTGTCGCGCGCGGGGGAGACATAGGTCCCCGACTCGCTGGTGGCGGCTTCCAGCAGGTACACCTTCCCGACGTTGCTGCTGGCCGCGAACATCTGCTGGCCGGGCCCGAGGGCCAGGGAGGTGACCTGGGATTCCGGCAGGCGCGCCAGGAGCGTGCTCTCCTGCGCCCCGACCAGGGCGCGGATGCGGCCGGGCTCGCCGGTCCCGATGATCGGCCGTCCGGACGGGTCGATGAGGAGCGCATAGACCACCTCGTCCTGGGACGACCACAGCGTGCTGACCGTCCCGTCGGGATCGATCCGGTACACCTCGCTTTTGGGCGGCGCCGCCGCCGGCTGGGCCTGCCCGGCGGCGGTGGCGACGACCGTGACGCTGGCGCCGCCTCCCGCCTCGATCCCGGGGATCGGCACGGGGGGCGGCAGGGGGGCGGCCCCCGGCTCCCGGGCGGCCACCTGCGGCTGCGGTAGCGACGGCGGCGGCGAGGGGAGGGGCGGCTGCTCCGGCTCGGCGCCGATCGCCGCGGCGTAGATCACCCCCCTGGGATCGACGGCGATCGCGTTGATCTCCCGCAGGCGCGAATCGTGCAGGACGGTCGCCTGCCCCTGCGGGTTGACGCGGTAGAGGAGCCCCTTGCCGTCGGTGCCGGCCAGCAGATGGCCCGCTCCGTCCGGCGCCACGGACACCACGTGGAACTCCTCGCTGTCGAAGAAGACCTCCGCTTTTCCTTTGGACGCGATCTTGTAGATGATCCCGCGCTCTCCGGTTGCGGCGAACAGCTCGCCCTTCGGCCCCAAGGCCAGCGCCCAGGTGTACCGATCCTCGGGCTGGTAGTAGACCTCGCCCTTCCCCTCGCCGGTGACGCGGTAGATCTTGCCCCGGGGGGAGGTGGCCGCGTACAGGACGTCGGACCGGTCGACCGCCATGGCGTGCACCGCCAGGTCCCCGGTCTCGAAGTACAGCGAGCCCTGCCCTCCGCGCGGGATCCTGTAGATCTTCCCGCCGCTGCCTCCGCCCACGTAGAGGACCCCCTTGCTGTCCACCGCCTGCGACCACAGGAACGTCTCCGCCGAGGACTCCAGCGGCGTGACCTTCAGCGGCCGCAGGGAGGGGGCCAGCACCAGCTCGCCGCCGGCCGCGACCGCGGCCCCGTCCGGCTTCCCCTTCTCGAAATCCTCGAAGGTCTCGAGCGTCCAGAGCGCCGGAGCCACGGCGAGCAGGTGCCGCGGTGACCCGAGCAGAAGAAGCCCGGCGAGGCCGGCCGCTGCCCGGGCGGCGCGGGCGCGTCGCATGCTATTCCTCCACCTCGATGGCCAGCTGCTTGTAGCCGCTCAGCATGTAGTCCGTCTGCAGGGCTTCCTCGGCCACCCCGCGATACAGCAGCCTCTGAAAGTTCCCGCGGGTCTGCGGGCGGATCATCACCTGGGCGATCGAGGGCGGCAGGTTGGGGAGCCTCTCCCCCTGGAACAGGATGCCGTTGTCGCTCCTCGCCAGGACGGCGTAGAGGCGGTCGTTGCTGCGCAGGTGGTTGATGAGCCAGATCAGCTGCGACAGGTCGGACGGGTGGAACTCCTCGTCGTCTCCTTCGGCCCGCGCCAGGGTGAGACCGTCGCCCACCTGCAGGATCAGGCGGCCGGGAGGCACCTCGTCGGGGACCGTCAGGTCGATCTGCCGCGTCACCGCGGGACCGCGGAACGGCTTGATGCTGGCCGAGATCTGGATCACCTCTCCGGCGCGCACCCGGTCCCGGCTCACCCAGGCGCGCTCCACCCGGGCGGTGCGCAGCTCGTCGGCATAGCCCAGGATGAGATTGATGCCGCTGAGGTGCACGGGGCGGTAGTCGTTGTTCAGGAGGATCTGCGCCAGGAAGGCGACGGTGCCGGAGGCGTAGGGCGCGGCCAGCTCCCCCGAGAACAGGTTCTTCAGCGCGATGTCCTCCTCCCCCTCCACCTGGATGGTCGATCCGGGCCTGTAGGCCAGGGTGATGTCCCCGTAGTCCTTCTCCGCGTTGCTCAGCACGCCATTGAGCGCGGCGTAGATCAGGTAGGGGGCGAGGAAGGGGTCCCCGGCGACATCGAAGGCGTAGCGCCTCGCCCGCCCCTTTGCCGGCTGCAGCTCCACCCGCACGGGGATCAGCCGGGGCTTCCGGCCCAGATACCCGAAGACGCCGGTGGCCCGGTCCTGGCGGAACGCCCCCACCTCCTCCCCGGCGGAAGCGAACTTGAACGATTCCTGCAGGGAGGGGAACAGCCCGTTGACCGAGGCGGTGGTCATGATGAGGTCGGTGGGGCCCAGGTTGAGGAGCGGGTGGCCGCAGGCCATGACGCGATCCTCCTCGCGGTAGGTGACGGTGCAGATGGCGGCGATCTCCACGTCGCCGCGCACCAGCTTGATCCCGACGCCCGCCCCCGGGGCGATGCGCCCCTCGGATCCCGGGGCGGCCCGGCCGGCCGCGCCGCCCTGGACGGGGACGAGGCCGGCGCCCGCCAGGGCGGGGCCCAGGGCCTCCACCACGCGCGGGGCGAAGCCGCTGAACACCAGGGGAGCGCGGATGGGGGCGAGCGCCGCCGCGGTCGATCCCTGGACGGCGCCGCGGGCGAAGTACCCGGCGAAGTGCGCCGGCAGCCGCGACGGGTCCTTGAGGTAGGCGAGGCCCGCGCCGCCCGCGTCGGGGGGCAGCGGCGCCCGGGCGCGCGCCGGCGGCGCCGCGGGGCGCTCCTGGTCCTCGACGGAAATCATCTCCTCGATCGGCGTGAGTCCCGCCACCGGCTCCTTCGCGAAGGCCCAGGTGTAGGCGACCGCCCCGGCCAGCCGGCTGCCGATGTAGACCGGGCTGCCGCTCATGCCGTTGAGAACGCCGGTGGACTGCAGCGGGCCCCCCGACAGGCGGACCAGGATCAGGTTGCGCTGCGGGGCCACTTTCTCGAGCGTGCCGATCACCTCGACCTGGAACTCCTCCACGCGCGTGCCGCTGAAGACCGTCCTCCCCAGGCCCTTCATGCCGGGCTTGATCTCGGAGAACGGGATGATCTCCTGCGCCGCCGCCGGCGACAGGGCGGACGCGCAGAGGAAAAAGGCGAGGGCCGCGGAGCGCACAACTCACATCATAGCACAGCGATCCGCGAGGCCGCGGCCGGCGCGCCCCTTACATGCGCGCCGGGACCGGGATTCCCATCAGGGCGAAGGCGTGCCGCATCTGGGCCAGGAACAGGTGGGTCAGGACGACGCGCGCCGTCTTCCAGCGGGCGTCGGGCTCCTTCATGACCGGGTACTTGTGGTAGAAGGAGTTGAACTTCTGGGCCAGAGCGAAGGCGTACTTGGCGATCTGCGACAGCTCCAGCGTCTCCAGCGCCTGGGCCACCGTCTCCCGGAAGCGGGCGATCTGCATCAGGAGCGCCCAGTGCTCCTCGGCTCCCTCGCCCGCGGGGAGATTGAACTCCGCCGCGCGCGCCAGGCGGGCCGCCTCCGCCTCGTCGGGCCCGCCCGCCGCCGCCATCTTCTCGAAGATCCCGCGGGCCCGGACCACGGCGTATTGTAAGTAAGGACCGCTCTCCCCCTCGAAGGAGAGCGCCTCGTCGAAATCGAAGGCCAGGACCTTGTTGCGCGTGTACTTGATCATGAGGTAGCGCAGCGCCCCGACGGCGATGTCGCGCCCGAGCGCCGCCGCCTCGCGAGGATCGAGGTCGGGAGCGCGCCAGGTCACCTCGCGGAGCGCCTCCTTCTCCAGGGCGTCGAGCAGGTCGTCCGCCTTGATCCCCAGGCCGCGCCGCCCGGACATCTCGAGATAGGGGCGGCCGCGATCCTCCTCGTTGAGCGGCAGGCCGAGCGTCTCGGCGCTCTTCGGGGTGAGCGCCACCATCTCGTAGGAGAAATGGGTGGAGCGTTCCGCCTGCTCGCGGTGGCCCAGCGACCTGAGCCCCTCGACGACGATCGCCTGCAGGTACGCCTGGCGGACGTCGATCACATTGTAGACCCGCGCGCCGCCCCCGAAGGCGGGGCGCGGGCTCGCGCCGGGGCGCCGGGTGGTGGTCCAGACGCGGTGACCGTCCGGCTCGTCGCGGAACGGCTCGTAGCGGAAATCGGCCGGCAGCAGCCCGAACTTCCACATCTGGTAGGCGATGTCCTTGCCGACGTAGGTCACCGTGCCGTCGCTCCGCACCAGGATCTTCTCCCCCTCCTTGAGATCGGCGAAGCGGCGCCCTTCCAGGGCCATCACCCAGCACCCCTGGCGCTCGCCCTCGGCCACCAGTGTGATCGCCCGGCGCTCCTTCAGGAGGGCGAAGGTGGTCTCCCAGAAGCGGAACGCCAGCACGTCCCTCTCCCAGGGGAGGAGGTCGTAGCGCACGCCGATCCGCGCCATGGTGTCCAGGTGGCAGTTCACGATGCGCCGGGTCAGGTAGGCCCCGAGAGCGGCGATCTCGCCGTGCCCCTCCTCGAGCGCCTTCAGGACGGGAGGGCGCAGCGCGAGCTTCTCCGGGAACGCCGTGTACATCTCGGTGACCCGGGCGTAGAGGTCCCAGCAGAATTGGTCGAAGCGGTCGCCCACCGCCTTCGCCTCCTCCACTCCGCCGCGCAGGATGTCGCGGAAGCCGATGACCAGGTCGGCCACCTGGACGCCCGTGTCGTCGATGTAGTTCTGCACCTCGACGCGGCGCCCGGAGAATCGCAGGCAGCGCGCCAGGGTGTCCCCCAGGACGGCGTTGCGCAGGTGGCCGATGTGCGCCGCCTTGTTGGGATTGATGTTGGTGTGCTCGACGATGATCTTCTCGCCGTCGGAGGGAGGAGCGGGGGACGCCACCTCGCGGGCCAGGGCGCGCGCGGCGGCGGCGCGGTCGAGCGAGACGTTCAGGTAGCCGGCGCCGCCGCTCGCGACGCCGGCGACGCCCGGCAGGGGCGGGAAGGCGGCCGCCAGCTCCCGCGCGATGTCCCGGGGCGCCCGGCGCAGCCGGCGGGCCATCTCGAAGGCGACGGGAGAGGCGAGGTCGCCCATGCCGGGCTGCGGCGGGTACTCGACCGCGACGCGCTCCGGAGCCTCGCCGAAGCGCTCCAGCAGGATCCGGCGGACGGTCCGGGCGATCTCCTGTCTGATGGCCTCCAACGGGGCCTCCTGGAAGGCGCGCAGTATAGCGAAATTGCGCCTGGTATAGAATCTTGCCCATGCCCTTCGGCCTCCCTCGCAGCGCCCGTCTCCGGGCGCGCGCCGCGATCCTGGCGGCGACCCTCTGCCTGGCGCCGGGCTGCGGAGAACCGCCTGGCGCCCCGGCGGCGGTGGCGCCGGGCGAGGCGGCGCCGCTCGCCAGCGGCCCGCGGCCGCCGGGCGCGGGCGATCCGGAAGGAGCCGAGCCGCGCCTCCTGGAGGCGCTGCAGCGGGCGCCCGGAGACGCCGCGATCCTCGAGGCGCTGGGCGCGCTCTACGCCCGCACCGATCGTCTCAAGCAGGCCGAGTCGAGCTTTCGCGCCGCCCTCGGCGCGCGGCCCGATTCCCAGGGGGCCCGCCTGGGGCTGGCCGGCGTCCTGAGCGACACCGGACGCTACGACGAAGCGCTGGCGCAGATCGCGGCGGCGCGGCGGCGCGACCCGGACAACGCCGCGGCGCTCCTCAGGGAGGCGCTCCTGGAGGCGCGCCGCGGCCGGCCGCGGGAGGCGGTGGCGGCGGCCAGCCGGGTGATCGGGCTCCAGCCGGGGAACGCGGAGGCGCACTACGTGCTCGGGCTGGCCGTCGAGCAGAGCGGCGCGTTCGAGGACGCGGCCGCCGCCTACCGGCGGGCGCAGGAGATCGCCCCGGGGCACCTGGGATCCCTCAGCCACCTCGCGACCCTCGCGATGCGCCTCGGCAGGCCCGCGGAGGCGGCGCGCTGGAGGAGCGCGCACCAGGAGGCGCTCCTCCGCGGCCGGGTGGAGGAGAGGGTGCGCGGCCACCGGCTCCGCGGAGTGGAGGCGTTCAATCGCGGGGACTACCGCGCGGCTCTCGACGCCTTCCTCGCCATCGCGCGCGAGGACCCCCGCGATCCTCAAGTGCACCTGCACCTGGGATCGACCCACCTCGCCCTGGGGGAGCACGCGCGGGCGCGCCAGGCGCTCGAGCGGTGCCTCGAGCTGCAGCCGCGCAACGAGCGGGCGCTCGCCGAGCTGGGGCGGCTCCACGCCCTGGGCAACCGCCTCGACGAGGCGGTCCGCGTCCTGCAGGAGGCGATCTCCGCCAATCCCGAGTTCGCCGAGCCGCACTACTATCTGGCCGGGGTCCACATGGCGCGCGGGGAGCCGGACCTCTTCCGCATGGAGATGCGGCGCTACGAGGAGCTGCGGGCCCGCTCGCAGGGGTCGGCGATGGAGATGGTCCCCGGCGCCGGCGGCGTCCGCCCGTGAGCCTCCACTGCCGCGTTGCGCTCTCCGGCTGCCTGCTGTTCCTCCTGGCGGTCGCTCCCGGGTGCGGCCGGAGTGCGGGGCCCGCCGCGACGGGCGGTGATTCCCCGGCCGCCGCGAAGCAGCCTGAACCGCGCCCGGAGGCGGATTTCCCGCGCTTCGAGGACGCCACCCGCGAGTCGGGGATCGCCTTCCGGCACATCAACGGCGCCACGGGACAGAGGTACATGCTGGAGACGCTCGGATCCGGCGTCTGCGTTTTCGATTACGACGGAGACGGGCTCCAGGACATCTATTTCGTCCAGAGCGGCCGGCTGCCCGGCTTCACTTCCGCAGAGCCGCCGCGCCCGGCCCTGTACCGCAACCTGGGCGGCGGGCGCTTCGCCGAGGCCACGGCAGCGGCCGGCGTCGGCGGCCCGCCGGATCGTTACGGCTTCGGCTGCGTGGCGGGGGACGTGGACGGCGACGGCGACCGGGATCTGTACGTCACCTTCTACGGCCCGAACGTCCTGTACCGCAACAACGGCGACGGGACCTTCACCGACGCGACCGGGCGCGCCGGGGTCGGCAACCCGCTGTGGAGCACCAGCGCCGGGTTCTCCGACTACGACGGGGACGGCGACCTCGACCTGTACGTCGCCAACTACGTCGATTTCGACCTGGAGAACAACCTTTACTGCGGCGAGAACCGCCCCGGCTACCGCACCGTCTGCCATCCGCGGAACTACGACAGCCAGCCCGACGCGCTCTACCGCAACCGCGGCGACGGGACCTTCGAGGACGTCTCGATCCGCGCCGGCATCGTCGACCGCACCGGCAAGGGGCTGGGGGTCGTGTGGGGGGACTACGACGCCGACGGCAACGAGGACCTCTACGTGGCCAACGACGACACGCCGAATTTCCTGTGGCGCAACTCCGGGGACGGGACGTTCGAGGAGGTGGGGGAGCTCGCCGGGGCGGCGCTGTCGGAGGACGGCGTCCCGCAGGCGGGCATGGGCACCGACATGGCCGACTACGACAACGACGGCCGCCTCGATCTCTTCGTCACCAACCTCTCGGAAGAGACGAACGAGCTGTACCACAACGACGGGGGCGGCCTGTTCTCCAACCGGACGTTCACCTCCGGGCTGGGGCCGCCCTCCCTGCTCGACCTCGGGTTCGGCGCCTTCTTCTTCGACGCGGACGCCGACGCCGATCTCGACCTGTTCGTCGCCAACGGCCACATCATCGAGAACATCGCCCTCTACAACGACACGATCACGTTCGAGCAGCCGGCCCGGCTGTACCGCAACCTGGGGGACGGCCGCTTCGACGAGGTCTCCAGCCAGGCGGGCGAGCCGCTCCGCCGGGCCTACGTCGGGCGCGGGGCGGTCCCGTTCGACTACGACGACGACGGTGACGTGGACGTGCTGTTCTCGCAGAACGATCGCGGGGCGGCGCTGCTGCGCAACTCCGGATCCCCGGGGCGGCGCTGGATCGCGATCCTGCTCGAGGGCGCGCCGCCGAACCGCGACGCCGTCGGCGCCGTCGTCACCCTGCACGCCGGTGGGACGCGGCAGGTCCGTTGCTCCCGCACGGCCCTGTCGTATCTTTCGCAGGGCGACCGGCGGCTGCACTTCGGCCTGGGAAGGGCCGCAGGGATCGACCGCCTGGTCGTCCGCTGGCCGGGGAGGCGCGGCTTCGAGGAGGAGTTCGCCGGCCTGCCGGCGGGACGCGTCGTCGTCGTGGAGCAGGGAAAGGGGCGCCGGCGCTGAGGCGAGGAGCCTGTCCGGCTCAGCGCGGGGCGGAGGTCCGTCCGCTCACGATGTGGGAGCGCGCGACCAGCCCGAGGTCGGTGAGCCCTTCGATCTGGTAGTAGTAGCGCTTCCCGGGCCGCACGCGCTCGTCGACGAAGATGTAGCCGGCCTCGGCTTCGCCCGCGCCGAACGCCGGCACGGCGACCGCGTTGAGCCGCGCGAACGGCCCCGCGGGCGTCTCGGCGCGGTAGATGTTCCACCCCACCAGCCCGTTCTCCGACGCGGTCGTCCACTCGAGGCTGATCGAGGACGGGAGGCCCCGGGCGACGAGGGCGGCGAGATCGAACGGGGCGTAGGGGTCGTGCGCGCCGCGCACCTCGAAGCGCGCTGCTCCCTCCCCCGGGGGGGCGGCGTTGCGCAGGATGATCCAGGCCTCGCGGGCGTCTCCCCACGGGATCGACACCCGGCCGGCCCCGCCGGCTCCCAGAGGGACGGGCACCAGGACCGGCCGGCTGCCTTGGGAGTGGAAGAACACCAGGAGATCGGCGGCCGCGCCGCCCCCTTCGGCGCGAATCTCGAGATCGAGGGCGCCCCCGCGGCCGTCTCCCGGCAGCCTGAAGGCGACGTTGCCGAGGGGATCCACGGGCTCGACCGGCCCGAGATTCAGGGGGAGCCCCGTGCCGAGGCTCGCCAGGAGCGATTCGGGGAGCGAGCGCCCGAAGGAATAATGCTGGCCATCGTCGCGCTCCGCCGTGAACAGGTTCCAGGCGGCGAACTCCCGGAACGCCTCCGCCATGGAGAGCCCCGCCCAGCGCCCGAGCGCCGCATCGCCGGCCGCCACGGGATCGCCCGCGGCGGTGGCGATCTCCTGCCAGATCTGGCGCACGATGCCGGGATCACCCGTCCGCTCCGCCAGGAACATCGGCCAGAGCAGGGCGCCCTGCATCAGGAGGAGGTCCTCCGAGGCCAGCCCCCGGCCCGGCGACTGCAGGCGGGCGCGCAGCCCCGCCTCGTGCCCCCTGAGATCGCCGGTGGCCGCGACGACCAGATAGGAGGCGCTCGCTTCGGACCACCAGGAGGCCGCGCGCGGAGCGCTCGCCGCCAGGGAGGCATGTGCGACCTGGTGCAGGGTCGCCGCCAGCACCGCGTCCGCCGGCAGGCCCGCGTCCAGCACGATGAAGGAGGCGGAGGAGGCGGGCGGCCCGCTGCCGGGCGGCGGCGCGGCGCCCGCCGCGGCCGGGTCGCTCGCCGTGAACCCCTCGAGGCCGCGCCCCAGATCGCTGAGGAAGACATCGAGCCGGCTCCCCTCCGGCGCCGGCGGAGGGTAGCCCAGGCGCGTCACCAGGAACGAGCGGGACGCCAGCAGGGCTTCCGCCAGGCGATCGACGAGGTCCGGCTGGCCGCTGCCGTCCCGATCCACCGCCATCAGTCCCGAGGGCCGGGCCGATCCCGAGTAGTGGATGACGAAGTGGCCGTCGCGCGTCGGGACGATCCTCTCCGAGGGGAGGATCGGGCGGGTCGTCAGGAGGGCGTATGCCTGCCGGAACGCCGGGCCGGCGGCCGCCCCGGGCCGTTCGAGGGCGGCGATCACGGGTGTCCCGCAGGGGGCGGGAAGACGATCGACCCCGGCGGCCGCCAGCAGCACGGCGCCGGGTCCGTCCGCCAGGGAATCGCCGAGGCGGCGCGCCTGCCCGTCGGACACGACCGGCGCGAGGGAGGCCTCGCGCTCGTCCGCCGCGGGCAGGGGATCGTTCAGGCAGGGCAGGAGAAAAAGAAACGCCGCCCCGAAGCGCCGAGGGCCGGTCATCGCGTCATGAATTCGCCGCATTCGAGACGCTGAATATAGGCCATAAGCCCTTGCTGGTCAAGGGAATTGGCCATCAGCCGCGGACGCTCCAACCGCACCCCGTGCGGAGAATTCCCAACGCCCCCGGGCGCAGAGCGGAGTTCCGGCGCAGGCGTGTCGGATGTAGAATGATCCAAGGTCAGGGGGGATCCAGCCCGATGCGTGTCCGGCGTTCGCCGGTGCTGCTGATCGCGGTCGCCCTGTGCCTGCTGCGGCCCGGCGTGGCCGGGGCCCAGACGACGGGCACGCTGCGCGGCCTGGTGACCGACGAGGACGGCCGTCCGCTGAGCGGAGCGACGATCGCCATCGCCAGCAGCGGTCAGGTGGTCACCGGGCGCGGTGCGGTCACCGACGAAGGCGGCGCGTTTTTCATCCCCTCCCTTCCTCCCTCGCGGGACTATGTGGTCCAGGCCGCCTACCCCGGGTGCGCCATCGTCACCCTGTCGCAGGTGGAGGTGGCGGCGGGTCAGACCACGACCGTGCGCCTCACGCTGCAGCCCCTGACCACCTTCCGCGAGAGGATCGAGGTGCGCGCCCGTCCCCCGATCGTCAACCTGGAGACCGGCACGCGCGAGACCCGCTTCAGCGCCGAGTTCATCGAGGCGCTGCCGATCCTGGGCCGCAACTACCAGGACATCCTCGCCCTCGCCCCGGGAGTGACGGACGTGGACGGGGACGGCAATCCCAACATCCACGGGGCCCGCGACACCGACGTCGTCACCCTGGTGGACGGCGTCTCCACCACCGACCCCCTGACGGGGAAGTTCGGCGCCCAGCTCAACATCGAGTCGATCCAGGAGATCGAGGTGAAGACCTCCGGGGCGCCGGCGGAGTTCAGCCGGGCGCAGGGAGGGTTCGCCAACATCCTCACGAAGTCGGGAGGGAACGAGTTCCAGGGGACCTTCAAGTTCTTCTGGCGCGGGGCGGCTCTGGACGGCGACGGCGCCGGGACCGACGACCCGCGGCTGCACTTCGGGCTGGGGGAAAACGGGCTGCGCGATCTCTCGTTCAACGACTACCTGCCGTTCCTGTCGCTGGAGGGGCCGATCGTGCGGGACCGGGCGTGGTTCTTCATGGCCCACGAGCTGGTCAGGATGCAGGAGCCGGTGAACGCGCTGAACTCGGCCTTCGTGACGGGGAGGCGGGAGTTCCGGGAGTTCGTCAAGCTCACCTGGCAGGCGGGCGCCAACCACAGGCTGGCGTTCTCCCTGAACTATGACCCGCAGGAGTTCACCAACCAGGGGCTGAACAGCTTCACGCGCGAGGAGAGCGGCTTCACGCTGCGCCAGGGGGGGCCGATCCTCACCCTCAAGGCGACCTCGGTGCTGAGCCCCAACGTCGCCCTCGAGACCTCGCTCTCCAGTTTCGACGAAAGGCCGAGACGATCCCCGACCCTGGGCCCGGACACGAACTTCAACGGCGTCCTGTTCACCGACTTCAACGGCAACGGCTTCATCGAGGCGTCGGAGCGCGACGCCGGGGAGGATTTCGACGGCGACGGCCGGTTCGACGTGTTCGAGGATTTTCTCCGGCCGATCGGTTATCTCAACCCGGAGGAGGACCGCGACGGCGACGGCGTCCTGACGCCGCGGCTGGGGTGCGAGGGGCGCCTCCGGGAGGACGTGGACTGCGACGGCCGCCTGGACGATTTCAACGAGGATCAGAACGGCAACGGGAGGCTCGACATCGGCGAGGACATCGATCACGACGGGCGGCTCGACCCGGGCACCGAGGACCGGAACGGCAACCGGCGCCTCGACGACACCCCCTTCCCCAGGAGTCTCTACCCCTACGGTTCGCTGACACCGGAGGTGGCGGATCGGGACTACACCATCGACCAGAGGCTCGGCACCATCAGCGGCCCCTACTACGAGGAGTTCTCCGACCGGCGCCGGCGGTTCACTCTCCGCCAGGACCTGGGGGTCTACGTCCCCGACTACTGGGGGAGCCACGACCTCAAGACCGGGTTCGTGCTGGAGCGGGAGAACTTCGACAGGGAGACCCGGGCGCGCGCCATCATGGCGCCGGTGTTCCGCTCGCCGCGGGAGGGGGCGAGCACCCTCCGCGCCATCATCCCCGCCGACACGCCGATCGACAACACGGCGACCGGCCTGATCACCGGGCTGTATCTTCAAGATACGTACAAGCCGTTCCCGAACCTGAGCATCGGGCTCGGGCTGCGCTTCGATCGGGAGCTGGCCGAAAGCTTCGGATACACCTACTTCGAGCCGGCGGCCGAGCGCGCCCGGTTCGATCGCCTCTCGGCCCTCCTCGGGACCGAGAGGGGCCGGAACGACTTCCTGCAGGGGGACAACAACGGCGTCACCAGCCAGGGGATCCTCTCGGATCCGATCTTCAACGGCGCACCCCAACCCGCCCTTGCGGCCGCCTACATCCTGGACCCCCTGCGCGTCGCGGCCATCGGCCGGCTGACGCGGCATCACACCGAGCTGCGCTTCAGCTCGGCCGACCTGGCTTTCGTTTTCCCGGAGATCATCGTCGACGGGGAAGTCGACCCCACCAAGCTGTCGCGGCACGGGATCACGCCGCAGCAGCGGGAGAAGTTCACCCTGACCAACAACAACCTGGCGCCGCGGCTGTCGATCGCCTGGGACCCCTGGTCGAACGGGCGCACCAAGGTCTTCGGCACCTGGGGGAGGTATTACGACAAGCTGTTCCTCAGCACGATCGTCGGGGAGGAGGGCCCCGACAATATCAACCGCTATTACCTCCTGGACGCCGACGGCGTGACGGGCAGCGGCATCCCCAACCACAACGTCGGGCGGATCCTCTCCAAGGCCCCGCCGTCCGCCAACCAGGTGGACCGCGCCCTGCAGACCCCCTTCAGCGACGAGTTCACCCTGGGCTTCGAGAGGGAGATCGCTCCGGACGTCGCGCTGTCGATCGCCTACATCAACCGCCGGTACCGCCAGCAGCTCCAGGACATTGACGTGAACCACACTCTGCGGCCGGGGCCCGGGGGTGCGCCGCTGGACCTGTTCGGCGGGCTCCTGGTCGCCGACGCGGGGGGAGGGGTGGCGCTGCCGACCATCCGCGTCCCCGACGGCCGCCCGGACCTGTATATCCACAACTTCTTCTTCAACCAGGTCCTCAGGGTCGGCAACTTCAACGAAGCCCGCTACCGGGGCATCCAGGTGGCGCTGCTGAAGCGTTTGGCGCGGCGCTGGGAGCTGCAGGGCTCCTACACCTACTCGCGCGCGGTGGGAGCGGCCGAGAGCTTCCAGTCGCGCCTCGGCAACGACCCCTCCACGATCGAGTCGGAGTTCGGCTATCTTGACTTCGACCAGCGGCACGTCGTCAAACTCAACTTGATGGCCTTCCTGCCCCGCGACTGGCAGATCGGCTCCTCGGTGATCTGGAGTTCCGGGCTGCCCTACTCGGTGCTCTCCCGCTACTTCGCCTTCGACAACGTCGATTACCAGCAGTACCGCACCACCTACGGGGTCACGGTGTTCGATCCCGGGCCCCGGTTCGTTTCCCTGCGCCGCAACCTGAGGCGGAACGACCCGGTCTACGACATCAACGTGAGCGCCAAGAAGGCCCTGGTGCTGGGGCGGACCTCGGCGGCGGTGTTCGTGGAGGTGTTCAATCTCCTGAACACGGACGACCTGCGCATCTTCACGTACGAGCCCGACCGCACCTCGGGCCTCCACGTGGACGAGTCGCTGCTGCAGGGTCCGCTGCAGCTCGACGCGGTGCGCAAATTCGGCCGCCGGTTCCAGGTCGGCTTCCAGATCGAGTTCTGACGGCGGGCCGGGATGGGACGCGGGAGCCCCAGGTGATCGATCTCACAACCCCCCTGCGCTATGTGAAGGGGATCGGCCCGCGGCGCTCCGAGGCGCTCGCGACGGAGGGGCTGCGGACCGTCGAAGATCTACTTTTCCACCTGCCGTTCCGCTACGAAGACCGCAGCCGGTTCCTGCCGATCGCCTCGCTTCTACCCGGTCTCAGGGGCACGGTGCGCGGGCGCGTGGTCACCGCGGCGCTGCGCCGGACGCGCCGGCGCGGCCTCTCGATCTTCGAGGCGCTCGTCGAGGACGACAGCGGGTCGATCCGCGTCGTGTTCTTCAACCAGCCCTATCTTAACCGGCTGCTGGCCCCGGGGCGCGAGGTGATCCTGCACGGGGAGGCGACGCCGGCCCGCTTCGGCCGGCGCGGCCTCATCATGCAGAGCCCCCAGTACGAAGTCCTGGCGCGCGAGGACGACGAGGCGATCCACACCGGCCGCGTCGTGCCGATCTACCCCAGGCTGCCGGGGCTGTCGTCGCGGGCCATCCGGCGGATCGTGCACGCGGCCCTTGGGGAGCTTCGCGCGAGCCTGCCCGACCCGCTGCCGCCGGGCCTGGCGCAGGCGCGCGGCTTCCCGCCGCGGCGCGCGGCCCTCGCCCTGGCCCACTTCCCGCCGGAGGACACCGACCTTGCGGAGCTCCAGGCCGGGCGCTCGCCGGCGCACCGGCGGCTCGTCTTCGAGGAGTTCTTCTTCCTGCAGCTCGGCTTCGCCCTGGCGCGGCAACGGCTCGAGAGCCTGCCGGAGGAGCCGGGGCTGCGGGTGGATGACCCGGTGCGCGAGCGGCTCCGCGCCGTCCTGCCGTTCCGGCTGACCGCCGCCCAGCGCAGGGTCCTGAAGGAGATCGCTTTCGATCAGATGTCGCCGCGCCCCATGAGCCGCCTCCTGCAGGGCGACGTCGGCTGCGGCAAGACCGTCATCGCGCTCCTGGCGTCCCTGCTGGCGGTCGAGAACGGCCACCAGGCGGCCTTCATGGCGCCCACCGAGATCCTGGCGGAGCAGCACCACCGCTCCTTCCGCCGCCTCCTGGAGGGGAGGGGGTATCCGATCGCCCTGCTCACCGCCGGCGTGAAGGGGGCCGCCAGGCGCCAGGTGCTGCAGGGGCTGCGCGCCGGGACGATCCCGATCCTGGTCGGCACGCACGCCCTCCTGGAGGAGGAGGTGCGGTTCCGCTCGCTGCGGCTGGCGGTGATCGACGAGCAGCACCGCTTCGGGGTGGCGCAGAGGGCGCGCCTGCGCGGCAAGGGAAAGCGCACCGACGTCCTGGTGATGACGGCGACCCCGATCCCGCGCTCCCTGGCGCTGACGGTGTACGGCGACCTGACCCTGTCGGTGATCGACGAGCTGCCGCCGGGCCGCCGCCCGGTGAAGACGGTGCTGCGGGACGAGCGGGCGCGGCCGGGCGTTTACCGCTTCCTGCGCGAGCAGGTGGCGCAGGGTCGCCAGGCCTACGTCGTGTACCCCCTGGTCGAGGAGAGCCGGGACAGCGAGCTGAAGGCCGCCGTGGCGATGGCCGGGCGTCTGGCGCGCGAGGTGTTCCCCGATCTCCGGGTCGGCCTCCTGCACGGCCGCCTGCGGCCCGAGGAGAGGGAGGCGGTCATGGGCGACTTCGCCGCCGGCACGATCCCGGTCCTCGTGGCCACCACCGTGATCGAGGTGGGGATCGACGTCCCGAACGCGACCGTCATGGTGATCGAGCAGGCGGAGCGCTTCGGGCTCTCCCAGCTGCACCAGCTGCGCGGGCGCGTCGGGCGGGGGTCGAGCGAGTCGTACTGCATCCTCATGCCGGGGACCCGAGGGACCGAGGAGAGCCTGCGCCGGCTGCAGATCATGTGCGAGACGAACGACGGCTTCATCATCGCCCGGCGCGACCTGGAGATGCGCGGACCGGGGGAGTTCCTCGGGACGCGCCAGTCGGGGATTCCCGACCTGAGGGTCGGGGACATCCTGCGGGACCTCGACATCCTGGAGGACGCGCGTCGCGAGGCTTTCGATCTCGCGGCGCGCCTGGCGACGATCCCGCAGCGGGGCGATCTGGTGCGGCACATGGAGCGGCGCTGGGGAGGGCGCCTGGGGATGGTCCAGGTCGGGTGAGGATCAGCGGGGCCGGCGGCGGGGGATTCCCGGGTCGGGCAGTCTCCCGGCCCGCGCCAGCCCCTCGATGAAGGCAGCGGTCCTCTCCGGCAGGAAGCGGCGCGGCCCGGCGAGATCGGCGCGCGCGCGCGCCAGGTCCGCCGGCCGATCGATGTCGTACCACTCCGGCAGCAGGGCCGCGCGGACCCCGGCTCGATCGATCGCCTGGAGGGTCCGGCGCAGGACGCTCCCCGTTCCCCAGCGGATCCCCCTGAGCAGCCCCTGCGGATCCCGCCGCGATCCGATCAGGTAGAACCCGCCGTCCTCCGCCGGCCCCAGCACCATCTGCGACCCCTCCCGCAGGGCGGCGACCGCCGACGCGAGGATCGCCGGCGGCAGCGTCGGGCTGTCCGCGCCGAAGATCACCACGCCCCGGTGAGCGCGCGCCAGGAGGGCGCGGAAGGTTCCTTCCAGGCGTTCTCCCAGATCCGCGCCGGACTGGGGGAGCCGCGGCAGCCCCGCGGCGGCCCGGGCGAGGGAAGCGTGCGGCCCGCTCTCCTCGGGCTCCCAGGCCTCGCTGAACGCGATCAGGGGCAGAGCGTCGGAGTCCCCGGCGGCCGACCTCAGGAGGCGGACGCTGTCCTCGAGCAGCGCGAGATGGAGCGCCAGCGCCTCGGCGGGGGAGAGCCAGGGGCAAAGGCGGGTCTTGACTGCGCCCGGGCGCGGCACGCGCGCGTAGAGGACCAGGGCGTCCCGGGCCGCCTCACCCACCGAACAGGAAGGAGGCCTCGGTGGTGCCCCCCGGCGCGACCGCG
>JACQNT010000117.1 GCA_016202915.1 Acidobacteriota bacterium | reverse complement strand
GCGCCCGGGACGGCGCCGATCAGGGTGCAGAGCGAGGTCACCTTCTTCAGGGGGGTGTACACGAAGACATAGCTGGCGAGCGTGAGGGCCGCCAGCAGCGCCGTGATCAGGTTGACGGCCAGCGCCAGGTGCAGGATGCCCCCGATCGAGATGGCGGCCGCGAACAGCAGTGCCGAACCCGGCTCGATGCGCCCCTCCGGCAGCGGCCGGCCGCGCGTGCGCAGCATCCGGCCGTCGGCGTCGCGCTCGAGATACTGGTTGAGGGCGCTCGTCCCGGCGGCCACGAGCAGGGTGCCGAGGAGCGTGTGCAGCAGGAGGCCCGCGTCCAGAGAACCGCGCGATCCGAGATAGAAGCCGACCGCCGTCGTGACCAGCACCAGCGAGGTCACGCGCGGCTTGGTCAGCTCCAGGAAATCGGCCACCCGCCCGCCGCCCCGGACGCGCCCGCCGGCCGCCGCGATCGTCCCGCCGGCGCTCATGATCCGATCTCCCGCCCGGTGCCGCTCATGCCGCGCCGCCCGCCGGGGCCGTGACTGCCGGCGTCGCCAGGTCTTCCTCCCGGGACACGAGCCCGGCCCGGACGGCGCGGACGGTGAGCACCAGGCAGGTCGCCATCAGGAGCGCCCCGTTCACCAGGTGGAGCGTCGTCGGCAGGACCGCCAGCCGCGTGGTCACGGCGACCCCGCCGAGCAGGATCTGCGCCGCCAGGAGCGCCAGCGCGAGGCGCGCCGGGACCGCCAGGTCGCGCCGGCGGGCCCGGCCGCGCAGGGCGCGCAGCGCCGTCCAGAGAATGAAAATGCCAGCGACCAGCGCACCGACACGGTGGGTGAAGTGGACACCGATCTCGAGGGAGCGCAGGGGCGGGACCAGCCTCCCGAACGCGAGGGGGAAGTCGGGGATCGCCAGCCCTGCGCCCGTGTGCCGCATCACGGCCCCGAGAACCAGCTGCCCGAACACCAGGATGGTGGAGGCCGTCCCGAGGGCCCGCAGGGACGGGACGCCTTCGCCCGCCGGCGGCCGCAGATCGGGCCGCAGGAAGCCGCGCGACGTCGCGAGCGCCAGGAAGACCAGGAGGCAGAAGAACGCCTGGGCCAGGCAGGCGTGCGCCACCGACACCGCCGGCGGCAGGCGCAGGATCACCGTGAGGCCGCCGAGGAGGCCCTGGGCGACGACGGCGCCGAACGCCGCGAGCGCCAGGCGCCTGGCCCACCGCCGCGGCTCCCGCACTGCGAACCAGACCGCCAGGACGGCGGTCAGGAGACCGACCGAGGCCGCGATCAGCCGGTGGCCATGCTCGTACAGGACCCCGCCTACCAGGGGCGGGAAGAACCGGCCGAAGGAGAGCGGCCAGTCGGGGACCGCCAGCCCCGATCCCGTGCTCGTCACCAGGCCCCCCGCCAGGAGAAGAAGGGCCGTGGCGGCGGCGCAGGTGACGGTGAAGCGGTGACGCCAGGGGTCGAACCGCGCGACTGAGCAGGCGCCGGGGCGATCGCCGCGAAGCATGCGCCGGAGGGGGCTTCAGGCCCGCGCCCGCGTCATGACGCCCGGCTGAGAGGGGGCAGGCGCCGGCCGGAGCGCCCTGTCCTGGGGGAGATAGTCTTCCGCCACCTCGGGCGAGCTGTACTCGTAGGGGCCCCTGTACACGGTCGGGATCGCCTCGCCCCAGTTCAGGTGCGGCGGCGGGGACGGCGCCGACCACTCGAGCGAGTTGGCGAGCCACGGGTTGCGCTCGGCCTTCTTCCCCCGGAAGAGGCTCCAGACGAAATTGCCCGCGAACAGGACCTGCGCGGCGCCCATCAGGAAGGCGTTGATCGAGATGAACTCGTTCATGGGCTGCAGCGGCTTGAGGAAGTCGTACAGCGTGGGATCGTAGATGCGTCTCATCATCCCGCCCATGCCGATGAGGTGCATGGGGAAGAAGGTCAGGTTGAAGAAGATGAGGGTCAGGAAGAAATGGACTTTGTTGATCCCGGCGTGCATCATCCTCCCGAACATCTTCGGGAACCAGTAGTTGATCGCGGCGAACACGCCGAACAGGCTGCCGCCGAACAGGACGTAGTGGATGTGGGCCACGATGAAATAGGTGTCGTGGATGAAGATGTCCACGGGGGTCGAGGCCATGAAGATGCCGCTCAGGCCCCCGATGATGAAGGTCGAGACGAACGCGATGGCGTTGAGCATCGCGGTTGTGAAGCGGATCGAGCCGCCCCACAGCGTGCCGAGCCAGTTGAACGTCTTGATCGCCGAGGGCACGGCGATGACCATGGTCGAAACCATGAAGGCGGTCCCGAGGGCCGGGTTCATGCCGCTCTGGAACATGTGGTGCCCCCACACGATGAACCCCAGGCCGGCGATCCCCATGATCGAGAAAACCATCGCGTGGTAGCCGAAGATCGGCTTGCGTGCGAACGTGGCCAGGATGTCCGACACGAACCCCATCGCCGGCAGGATCATGATGTAGACGGCGGGGTGCGAGTAGAACCAGAAGAGGTGCTGCCAGAGGAGCACCTGGCCGCCGCCCGTGGGCGCGAAGAAGTTCGTCCCCAGCGTCCGGTCGAAGAGCAGCATGCCCAGGGCCGCGGCCAGGACCGGCGTCGCCATGAGCTGCAGGATCGCGGTGATGAACAGGGCCCAGACGCTGAGGGGCATGCGGAAGAAGCGCATCCCGGGGGCGCGCATGTTGATGATTGTCGTGATGTAGTTGACCGCCCCCATGATCGAGCTCGTCCCCATGATCATCACGGAGATGATCCACAGCGTCTGGCCGCGCGTCACCCCCGAGTACTCGGGAACGGCGCTCAGGGGGGGATAGGCGGTCCAGCCGGTGGCCGCGGCCCCGGCCTCGACGAAGAACGAGGAGGCCATGATGAGGGCGGCCGGGAACGCCACCCAGTACGACAGCATGTTCAGCTTCGGGTAGGCCATGT
>JACQNT010000114.1 GCA_016202915.1 Acidobacteriota bacterium | reverse complement strand
TAGAGGTAGCGGAAAATGCCGTACAGGACGAACGGCACGGTCATGTACAGATGGCGGGTGCCGAGCTTCATCTCCACTTCGGGAGACACGACGTAGAGGATGTAGGCGACGAGCGTCGAGGGGGTGACCACGTTGATCATCTGGTCCAGGAAGCCGACGGAGTACTCCCTCAGGATGACGCGGTGCTCGTGGGCGTTCTCCAGGCTCTCCAGCTCCTGCCGCCGCTTGCAGAAGGCCAGGAACAGCGACAGCAGGATGGTGCACAGGATGAGCCACTGCGAGATCGGCACGTCGATCGCCAGCCCGCCGCCGACGGCGCGCAGGACGAAGCAGGCGGCGATCACCATCACGTCGATGATCACGACCTCCTTCAGCCACATCGAATAAACAACGTTCAGCGCGACGTAGATCAGAAGGATGGCGCCGAACGGGGGCGAGAGGGCGAAGCCGGTCATGATCGATCCCGACATCAGGAGTATGACGGCGGTCAGGGCCGGGACGGTCCCCAGGGTCCTGCCGGCGATCGGGCGCCGCGCCTTGGCGGGATGCCTGCGATCCCGATCGGCGTCGAACAGGTCGTTGATGATGTACACGGCGCCGCTTGCGGCGCAGAAGAGCAGGAAGGCGGTGATGGAGCGGCCCAGCAGGGCCGGCTCGGCCAGCTTCTTGGCGAAGATGAGGGCGGCGAAGACGACGAGGTTCTTGATCCACTGCCGCGGCCGCATCGAGACGACGATGCCGGCCAGAACCCCGGCGCGGTTGATCCAGGCTCCTTCGGCCACCCTCGCCACCCGCGCCCTCCATCCGCGGCCACCCGCGGTCCGAACGTCATCGAGAAGAGCCATCACCGCGGCCACGCAGGCCGCGCATCTTAGCACCCGGTCCGCGGAGCGTCAAAGCGGCGCCGCGCCGTGACCCGCGGCCGGCCGCGACGCTGCGCCGCTATAATCCGCCCCGTGCGGATCGCCGCGGTCATCCCCGTCCGGAACGAACAGGCCTCCCTGCCCCTGGTCCTCGACGCTCTCCCCCGCGACCTCCTCGATGAAGTCGTCGTGGTGGACAACGGCAGCACCGACGGGACGGCCACCGTGGCCCGCTCCCGCGGCGCCACCGTTCTCGAAGAGAGGCGGGGCGGGTACGGCGCCGCCTGCCTGAGAGGGATCGAGTACCTGAAGGCCAGGAGACCGGACCTGGTGGTCTTCCTGGACGGCGACTTCAGCGACCACCCGGAGGAGATGCCCCTCCTCCTCGATCCGATCCGGCGCGGAGAGAGCGACCTGGTGATCGGCTCGCGCCTCCTCGGCCGCCGCGAGCCGGGATCTCTCCTCCCCCAGGCCCTCGCCGGGAACTGGCTGGCGACCCGCCTCATGCGCCTTTTCTACGGCGGCCGCTTCACGGACCTCGGGCCCTTCCGGGCGATCCGCTTCGAGGCGCTTCTCGGCCTCGGGATGCGGGACCGGGGCTTCGGATGGACTGCGGAGATGCAGGTGAAGGCGCTCAAGCGCGGCCTGCGCACCCGCGAAGTGCCGGTCTCCTACCGGCGCCGGGTGGGCACCTCGAAGATTACCGGCACGCTCACGGGGACCTTGCGGGCCGGGGCCAAGATATTCTGGACGATCTTCAGGAACCTGCTTTGGAAGGGAGAGAGGCGCTCGTGAACGATCCTCCGGTCGTCAGGCATCCCGCCGGCGAGCGCGCCCGCGATCGATCGGGAGGATCGTCGCTGGCCCGGTGGAGGTGACGGGACGCGGGCCGTCGGCGGGCACGTCGCCCACGCGGAGGCGGGAGCTGCGGGAGCATCTTTCCTGACCAACGGCGGCGCGGCGGACGCTGATCATCTCGGCCATGATGCTGACGGCGATCTCCTCCGGGGTCTCCGCGCCGATCGGGAGGCCGATCGGCCCGTGCACGCCGGCCAGCGCCTCGCGCGGAGTCCCCATGGCCTCGGCGCGCTCCAGGACGGTCGCCACCTTCCGGCGGCTGCCGATGACGCCGACATAGGCGGGCCCGCGGCCGGCCGAGTGCCGCAGCGCCGCCAGATCGGTGCGGTGACAGCGCGTCAGGATCGCCACGAAGGCGCCGGGCGGGATCGGCGGGAGGTCGCCGGAGAAATCGTGTTCCACGCGCGCCAGCCGCACCCCCTCCGGGTAGCGCGCCGGATCGAGGTACCGCGGCCGGTCGTCCACCACGGTCACCTCGAACCCCAGGCGCGCGCCCTGGTACGCCACCTCGCGGCCCACATGTCCCCCGCCGAAGACGAACAGGGGCGCCGGAGGGCGCACGACCTCGAACAGGACGCGCGCGGTCCCGCCGCAGACCATCCCCAGGGCGTTCTCGCCCTGCTCGGTGAACCGGTATTCCTTCTCGAACCCCTGCCCCTCGCGGATCGCCTGGAGCGCGTCCTCGATCACCAGGGCCTCGAACGCACCCCCGCCGATGGAGAACGCCGTCTCTCCTGATTCCGTCACGATCATCTTGGACCCGAAGCCGCGCGGAGTGGAGCCCCGGCTTCCGGCCAGGGTCGCGACGGCCACCGTCCGGCCGCAGCGCAGCCGCCGGGCCATCTCTTCATAAAAGGCGAGCGTCATCCCGGCCGCCTCTCGATCAGCCACCCTGCGCGGGGCGCCCCCCGCTCTGCAACCACCATCGGGACCACCTCTCCGGGCGCGGGCCGAGCGCCTGGCCGGTGATCTGCGTCAGCGCCTGCAGCGCGGCCTCCCGCGCCGGCGCATCGCGCCGGAGCTGATCGATCAGGAATGGCACCACGGCGGGGCCCGGGTGGCGCACCAGCTGCTGGATCGCCAGGCCGCGGATCTCGGGAGAAGGGTCCGAGGCGCCCATCGTCATGATCAGATCGACGACCCCCGGCTCATCCCGCATTTCCAGGGCCGAGAGCAGGTCGACGCGGACCTGCTGGACGGCGTGGGAGGCGACCCCCTTCAGGGTCACGAACGCCTCGGGCGCGGGGATGCGCCCGATCGCCTGCACCGCGGCGCGCGCCACCTCGCTGTCCGGGTGCCGCACCGCCTCGCGCAGGAACGGCAGCCCCTGCGCGTCGCGCAGCACCCCGATGGCGTAGCAGGTGCCGATCAGCACCTCGGGGGGCTGGGCGGAGTCGACCCCCCGGAGGAGAACCCCGGCCGCCTCGGGATCGCCACCGTTCTGGGCGATGAGGTTCGCGACCAGGAGGCGGCTGTCGGTCTCCTCGCTCGACGGCTTCATCCGGATCGGGTTGTAAGGGATGCGGGCCCGCTCCTCGAGCGCCAGCAGGCTCCGCAGCGCCGCCCGCGCCTCCGGCTGCGGGAACCGGGCGAGGTAGACGATCGACTGGACGCGCGTCATCCCCTGCCCCTTCCGTGCGCCGCGCAGGAAAACCTCGTAGTCCTCCGCATCCAGGATCGCCTTGAGCTTCGCGGCGGCGTCCTGGCGCACCTCGATGTCCGGGTTCTGCATCTGGGCGAAGAGGTCGTGCGCGTCGTGGGCGGGGGCGCAGGACGCCAGGGCGATCCAGGCGAGGAGCGCGGCGATGGCGGACCCCGGTCTCACTTGCCGTCCCTGTCGTGCAGGGTGACCAGCTTCACGATCTCGTAGTTGCGCGTCCCGGCCGGGATCTTGATGGTCACCTCGTCCCCCACCTTGCGCCCCAGCAACCCCTTGCCGATCGGCGAGGTGACCGAGACGAGCCCCTTGGAGAAGTCCGCCATGTCGGAAATCACGAGTTCGTAGGTGATGCTCCTTTCGGCTTCGGCGTCGAACAGGGAGATGACCGAACCGAGCGCCACCCTGTCCCTGGGGAGCGAGCTCACGTCCACCATCGCCAGTTCCTTGAGCTGCTTCTGGAGATGGCCCATCCTGGCCTTGACGAACTGCTGGCGCTCCAGCGCGGAGTGGTACTCGGAGTTCTCTCTCAGGTCGCCCATCTGCAGGGCGCGCTTGATCTCTTTGGGGAGCTCCTGGCGGTACTCCTTCTCGAGCGCCTTGAGCTCTTTCTCCAGTTTGTCGCGCACCTCGCTCAGCACGGACGGCTCCTGCGGCATGCTCCAGGTAATCAACGACTCTACCACCCGACTTCGAAGGTTGTCAAAAAGCGGCGCAGAAGAGAAAGGCGGGTGGGGGGCCTTTCGGCCCCCCGTGTCTCGGAATGGGTGTTTGGGAGGATTCGGGATTCAGGCAATCAGCTTATATATGCACTTTCGACCCTATGCATTAAAAACCAGTCGACAGTACATATGCAAGCGCTATGCGGCTAATCTAGTTCCGACTTGCCGAAAGTCAAGCCGCCCGGCCGTCCCCGGGGCGATTTCGGTCTCGTAATCGCCCTCGGGCGGCCACCAGTGAGGAGCTCTTCGACGCCGCGTTGTTGACTCGGCCACCGCAGCGGGTTATCATCGCTCTCCGGTTACGTCAATATTCACAAGGACTTCTAACCAAGGACTCGACCGCCCGTGGCGCAACCGATCTCCAGGAAGATCGTCATCGCCGTCTGTCTCATTCTCGTCGGCCTCGCCATCCTGTTCAGCGTGGGCCTCAGAGGATCGCTCGTCTACTACCTCACCGTCAGCGAGTTCCTGGACTCCGGCAGGCGCGACGACTTGGGGGACCATTTCCGGGTGAACGGCAACGTCGTCCCGGGAACCATCGTGAGGACCCCCGAGGCTCCCGGCGCCCGCTTCCTCATGACCGACGGGAAACGACAGCTCGCGGTGCTGTACGCCAGGGAGACTCCGGACACCTTCGTCGACGGATCGGAAGTGGTGGTCGAGGGATCGCTTGGGGCCGACGGAACCTTCGCCGCCACCACCCTTCTGGCCAAATGCCCCTCCAAGTACGAGGCCCAGAACCGCTCCCCGAGCGACTACAAGGCGCCCG
>JACQNT010000009.1 GCA_016202915.1 Acidobacteriota bacterium | reverse complement strand
CCGCCGCCGATGATCACCACCTCCGCCGTCCGCGCCATCCATCGATCCTCTTTGAGTGGAGGCGCGGATGGTACCACGCGTTCCGCATCGTCAATCAGTGTTTCAGGATGCGGCCTCCGGAGAGGGTTGCAGGAGTATCGTGAGTGTCAGGAAAACACCACTTGTCCGGTGAATTCAGGTCGAATTCTCCTTGTCCGCAGGCCGGGATCGCCGTACATGGGGTGGCAGCACTCATGCGAGCCTGCTCGGGATCTTCGATGCGTGAACGACTTCGCCAGCCAGCAACGATGCGTGTCCGCACGGCGGCGCTCGGTCTTTCGCTTGCCCTGGCGCTGTCGATTCCGGGATGTTCGGTCGGCGACAGCGACGGCAGCTCCGGGAGCCCCATGGGTGCGACACTGCTCGGGACCGGCATGCGAGGACCGGATCTCACGGGGGCCTGGCATCTCGAGGTCACCGTCACCAGCGACGGCTGCCACATCGGCCCCGTCCCCGTCGCCGGAGAGGGCGTCCTCCAGATCACCCAGATCGGCACGGCGCTCCAGCTGACGGTGGTCAGCCCCTGCGGGATTCTCGTGAGCGGCGGCACCGGCACCCTCCGCAGCGGCGAGCTCGTGAGCGCGACCTACGACCGGACGCTCGTCGTGAGCGGGACCTGCTCCCTCGACCTGCACGAGGTGCAGACCGGCCTACTCAGCGGCGACCGCGACACTGTGAGCGGCAGTCACACCCTCACGGTCACGCCGGTCGGCGACTGTCTCGCCGGCCTGGCCTGCGAGATCGAGGGGACCTTCCTCGCCGAAAAGTGCCCGCCGGCCGACTGCTCCCTGCGAGACTGCGGGCCCGCCGCCCCGGCGACGGGGGGATAGGGCCCGGCGGGGCCCCACGCTCCCGGCGAACCGCCTCTCCCCGGCGCGACCGGATTCTGGCCACGCAGCAAGGCTCTGCCGTCGGTCCCACGACAGGACATTTTCGGAATCGGCGCCTTCGCCCGTTGCCCGCGGGCGCGCGGGACGCCACGTTGACCCGGGGCGACGCGATGCCGAAGGGAAAGCAGTCGTTCAGGCGGGTGCACAGGCGGGTTGAAGTCCGCTTTGGGCCCGATCGGGCCCGCTATATCGGGTATTCGCGCAACGTCTCCCGGACGGGCATCATGGTGGGCGCGGCGCGCGTCTTTGCCCCCGGAACCGTTCTCAATCTCGAGCTGACGTTTCCCTCCACCACCTTCCGGCTGCGCGGCCAGGTCGTGTGGGCGCGGTCAGGATCCGTCGAGTGGGTGGCCACGGGAAGGGTCGGCATGGGCATCACCTTCATCGATCCTCCGGAAGACCTCCTGCGCACCATCCGGGGGATCAGCTCCATCGCCTGACAGCCGGCGCTCGTGACCGTCACAGTATCTCCTTCAATCTGTCGCGGGCGATGTTCGCGCCGCACAGGACGACAACGTTCCCGCTCCCGCGCCTGCCCCGGTCCTTGAGGCAGCCGGCCAGGGCGACCCCCGCCGTGCCGTCGGAGAGCGTCGGCTTCGACTCCATCTCGAGGATCCGGCCCGCCCGGATGGAGTAATGCATCACCGCCGAGTTCTCCGGCGAGCAGGCGATGACCTCCACGCTGCCGTCGAGCGATTCAAGGACCCAGTGATACTGGAGGTTCTCGAGCTTGAGATGGACGTGCGCGCCTCCCGGCCGTCCGAGGTGCGGCGAGGGCTCCACCGGTGTCTCACGCACGCGGGCCCTGATCCGGCCTTCCGCGGCCAGGGCCTCCGCCTTCATGTCCATGGTTCAAGGTTTCAGGGCGTGCCCCTCGGAGCGGGCGACGCAGGCGGCCACGGTGACGTCCCCCGTGACGTTGAGGACCGTGCGGCACATGTCGAGGATCCGATCGACGCCCAGGATGATGCCGATCCCCTGGGCGGGGACGCCGACCGTCACCAGGAGGGCGGTGACCAGCGGCAGCGATCCTCCCGGCACCCCGGCGGTCCCGACGCCGGCGAGGATCGACAGGAGCACCACCGTGACCTGCCCTCCGAACGACAGGTCGATGCCGAAGAACTGCGCCAGGAAGAGGACCGTGACCCCCTCGTACAGGGCGGTGCCGTTCTGGTTCAGCGTCGATCCGAGCGTCAGCACGAATCCGCCGACGGATCGCGGTATCCCGAGCTCCTGCTCGGCGACCCGCAGGGTCGTCGGCAGCGTGGCGTTGCTGGAGGAGGTGGAGAAAGCGGTGACCATCACCTCGCGTATGCGGGAGAAGAACTGCCGCGGCGGGCAGCGGGCGACGTACTTGAGGACGAGCGAGTAGGTGACGAACTGGTGCGCCGCCAGGCCCGTCACGACGGTGGCCACGTACAGGCCGAGCCTCGCCAGGACGTCGAGGCCGGAGCGCGCCGTCATCGTGAACAGCAGGGCCGCGACGCCGTACGGCGCCAGGCGCATGGCGAAATCGATGACCTTCATGACGACCTCGAAGACCGCCTGCAGCCAGGCGAGGAGCGGCTCGACGGTCTTGCGCTCCACCATCGTCAGGGCGATCCCCGCCACCAGGGCGAACACCATCACGGCGATCATGTCGCCGCGGAAGGCGTTGGCCATCGCCTCCACGGGGTTCTGCGGGATCAGGTCGAGGACGATCTCCAGAGCCGTCTTCGGCGTGGGCGGCGCCTTGACGCTCTCGGCCGACTGTCCCATGACCTCGATCAGGGCGGCGCGCGCCTCCGCGGAAAGGCCCGCGCCGGGGCGGACGAGGTTCGCGAGGGTGATGCCGATCAGCACGGAAGTGGCGCTGAGGAGGAGCGTGAAGGCGAGCGTCTTGAGGCCGACCCGCCCGAGGCGGCGGGGGTCCCCCAGCTCCGCGACGCCGAGGATGAGGGCCGACAGGACGAGGGGGATGACGACCATGAAGATCAGCCGGAGGAAGATCTGCCCGACCGGCAAGGTCACGCTGGTGATGAAGCGCTGCAGGCCCGGCGCGGCGCCGAAGAGACGGTTGGCCAGGAGGCCCAGGACGGCGCCCGCCACCATGCCGATGAGGATCCGGGTGTGGAGCGGCATGCTCCGCCGCCCCGCGCCGCCCCGATCGGATCCGGGAGGCGCCGGGGGCGAGGGGCCCCGGTCGGGCCTGCGGGCGGACGGCTGGGGGTCGGACAGGCTGCTGCCTCCCTCGACCTGCGGGCGTTCGAGCGGCGCCTACCCTAGCACAGGTGCCTTGGCGCGCGGCGCGCCGTTCGCCGCCGTGCCGCTCCCGCAGCCCGCGCCGGACGGCGTGTTATAATCCGCGCCCTCAGATACGTCTTCGGTCTTCCATCCGGAGCGTCGCCGTGAAGCCGCCCGTCACACCCCATCGTTCCGTGCCGCCCGATCGATCGCCCGGCCGCCCCCGTGGTGGCGGGGCCGCCCGGGGCGCCTGTGGTCTGAGGCGCCCCTTTTTTTATGTCCGCCTGCGAGCCGGCGCGCCGCGCCCGCGCCGCTTGGAGGCGCCGTCGTGACCGACGATCTGCGCCGCCTCGTCCGGCTGCAGGAGATCCTGGCGGCGTCGGAGGAGCTGGCGGAGAGGATCGCCGGCATCCCGGCGGAGGTGGCGCGCCTGGAGAAGGACCTGCTCGCCGCCGAGGAGAGGCTGGAGAAGGGGCGGGCCGGCCTCCAGGATCTGCAGAAGGAGCGGCGCAAGCTCGAGATGGAGCTCATGGGGATCGAGTCGAAGATCGCCAAGTACCAGACGCAGCTCCTCGAGGTGAAGACCAACAAGGAATACCAGGCGATGCTGAAGGAGATCGAGACCTGCCGCGCCGAGCGGGAGGCGTGCGACGAGAAGATCCTGCTGGATATGGAGGCGGGGGAGCAGCGCGGCAGGGAACTGCGCGCCCGGGAGGAGGCCCTGACCCAGCAGCGCCGCGACACCGCCGAGGCGAAGACGCGCCTCGACGGGCTGCTCCACCAGCTGCACCGCGAGACCGAAGCGTTGCGCGAGGAGCGCCGGAAGGTCGAGGAGAGCATCACGCCCGGCCATCTCGATTCGTTCCTGAAGGTGGCGAGGCAGCGCAAAGGACTGGCCCTGGTGGCGGTGCGCGACGGGCTGTGCGGCGGCTGTCACGTGCGCGTCATGCCGAAGCTGGTCCAGCAGGTGCGGCGGGCCACCGGCCTCATCGCCTGCGATTCCTGCAAGCGCTTCCTCTACGTCCCGGAGGAACCGGCCGGAGACGGGTCGGCGCCGGCCGACTCCCCCGAGCCGTGAAGCGCCGCGGCCCGGCCGCGAAGCGGTTTCCCGCCAGGGGCGCCGGGGCCGGCCCGGCCCTCCTCGCCCACATTGACGGCGGCGCCCGCGGCAACCCCGGTCCGGCGGGCTACGGCGTCCACGTCGTGGAGGAGGCGAGCGGGCGGGTCAACGAGATCTACGGCTACCTCGGCGTCGCCACCAACAACGTCGCCGAATACGCCGCGCTCCTCGCCGTCCTGGAGCACGCCGCGGCGGCGCGCGCCGCCTCCCTGCGGATCCTCTCGGACTCCCAGCTCCTGGTCCGGCAGATGTCCGGCGAGTACCGCGTCAAGGACCCCCGGCTCCGGGTCCTGCACGGGGCGGCGCGGCGCCTGATCGCCGGGCTGCGGTCGGTCGCCCTGGAACACGTGCCGCGGGAGGAGAACCGCGAGGCGGACGCCCTCGCCAACCGGGCGATGAACCTCGAGGAGAGCTCCGGCCCGCTCCCGGCCGCGCTCCGCGGCCTGCCCGGGACGCCGGTCCAGCAGAGACTGATCTAGCCGTCCGCCGGGCCGCCGTCGGCCAGAGCTATCTCCAGTTTCTGGGGGCAGCGCCTCTGCCTCGCGGGGCGCGCGGTCGCCGCGGCCGGAGCGGCACAGGGCGCCGACGGCCCCGTCGCCGCTCTGCTCTCGCGCGCCCGGCCGCGGCGCACCCCGCGGCCACGGGCGCGCTGCGAGAAGGCCCCGCGAGCCAGAGGACGCTGCCCCCCGCACCCGGGTCTCCCTCAGCCGCTTGGGCGTGGCGGTCCCACTGCCGTGGGGTCGTCAGGGCCATGAGCGGCTGGCGCCGGTCCGCGTGAGCCGGTCCCACGGTGCGGTGGCGGCCGCTCCGCCTTGCGG
>JACQNT010000112.1 GCA_016202915.1 Acidobacteriota bacterium | reverse complement strand
CTTCTGGTCGCCGTACCAGAAGCTGTCGATCGCGGCGGACGTCTCGCGCGGCGAGACGATCGCGTACGCGCTGGAGACGAACGGGATCAGGCACCAGCACGTCATCGACCTGTCCCCCCGCTTCGTCGCGTCGCATCCCGACTTCTTCCAGGGCGTGCCCATAGAGTGGAACGCCTACAACCTCCCCTTCCGCTTCTACCCGGCGCCGTCTTCGGTCCTGGTCCTGGGGGCCGGCATGGGAAACGACGTGGCGGCGGCCCTGCGCAACGGCGCGGAGCGCGTCGTGGCCGTGGAGATCGACCCCCTGATCCTCGACCTGGGAAAGCGCCTGCACTTCGAGAGGCCGTACGACTCGCCCCGCGTCCGGCGCGTCGTGGACGACGCCCGCGCCTACATCCAGAACACCGAGGACCGGTTCGATCTCGTCCTCTTCTCCCTCCTCGACTCGCACACGACGAGCTCGCATTTCTCGAACATCCGGATCGACAACTACGTGTACACCGCGGAGGCGTTCGAGGCCGCCCGCCGGCTGCTGCGACCGGACGGGGTCTTCATCGTGAAGTTCCAGGTCGACACGCCCTGGATCGCCGGAAGGCTGCGGGACCTGCTGGCCCGCGCCTTCGGCGCCCCTCCGATCCAGTTGCAGGCCGAGTCGTCCTACACGACGTCGGGGCGGTTCTTCATCGCGGGGTCGCGGGAACGGCTGGCGCGGTCTCTCGCGGATCCCGAAGTCGCGGCCTACGTGCGGCGTCACGAGGACAGGGACATCGAGGAGGCCACGCTGACGACCGACGACTGGCCGTACTTCTACCAGCACGAGCCGGGGATCCCCGCCGTCGTGATCCTGATCTCGACGGTCCTGGCGGTCCTGTCCTGGCTGGCGATCCGGGCGACGGGCGCGGGGGGCGGCCCGATGCGCCGGCATTTCTTCTTCCTCGGTGCCGGGTTCCTGCTGCTCGAGGTCCAGATCATCAGCAGGATGGCGCTCTATTTCGGGACCACGTGGGTCGTCAATGCGATCGTCCTCTCGGGCCTCCTCCTCCTGATCATCGGAGCCAACGGCCTGATCGGCTGGCGGCCGCGGTTCCCCGTCCGCGTCGCCTACGCCGGGCTCTTCGTCTCGCTGGCGCTCGCGTATGCCGTCCCGACCCAGCGGCTTTTCTTCGTGTCGATCTGGCCGAGGGCGCTCGCCGCGACGGCCGTGCTGTGCGTCCCGGTCTTCTTCGCCGGCATCGTCTTCGTCCGGAGCTTCGCCGAATCCGGCTTCAGCGGGGAGGCGCTCGGCTCCAACCTCATCGGGGCGCTCGTGGGCGGGCTCCTGGAGTCTCTCTCCCTGTGGACGGGGATCCGGTCCCTGCTGATCGTCGCGGGCCTCCTCTACCTGGCATCGCTCCTGGCGCTGCGGCGGGAATCGCGCCTCGCGTTGGCCCCGGGCCCCCCGGCCGCCGGGAGCCATCCGTAGGCGGCGAGGAAGCGCTGGAGGCGCGGATCGTCGGCCGACAGGGGAGGGAGCCAGATCCCGAGGAGGGTGCGTCTCCACCAGGCGCCGCCCGGGTCGCCGGGGGGCGCGAACTCGTAGCGATAGAACTCCGCCCGGACGTGGCGGGGCGGGGCATCGGGGAAGGGGTCGCCGGCGAGCAGGCCGAGGGCGCCCGGGTCGTTGTGCAGGAGCTTCCAGGCCAGGTGGACCGTCCACGGATAGCGGTCCGGGTTCGACATGGCTGCGAACCAGATCTGCCAGTCGATGCGCGGCTGGTAGGGGGCGATGATGCACGGCCGCCTCCGGGGATCTCCAGGCTTGCACTTGAACTCGTACTCCCTCCAGACGGTCCGGTCGGTGATGACCGGGTCGGAGGTCCCTTCGAAGACGATCTCGCCGCGCGCTCTCCCCACGCTGCCGAAGGCGCCGTAAGTGTTCACCAGGCTCAGGCGGTTGAAGGAGGTGTTCATCCTCTGGCGTTCGGACAGCAGGTTCATCACCGGATAGACGCTGAGCACGGCCACGACGGCGACCAGGCCGCCGACGGCGACCCGCTGCGCCCCCGAGGCGCGCGCCTCGGCGGCGGCGCGCCCGGCCCGCGCCGCCAGCCATCCCGGCAGGACGCGGCGCAGCAGGGAATCGTCGAAGCAGGCGAGGATCGGGACGATCGTCAGCCAGTTGAGGAACGACAGGTTGCCGCTCAGGATGAGGATGACCTGGAAGGAGACCAGCAGGGCGCCGGCGACGTGCCGGGCGCGGGGCGGCCCGAAGCCGAACCACGGGACGATGAGCTCGTTCAGGTGGTTGAACAGGGCCCCGGCGTTGTGGAACCACCGCGGCATGAAGTGCAGCGCCCGGCTCAGCGGGTTGGGAATCGGCTGGGTTTCGTAGTGAAAGTAGAGACAGGTGAGGTCGCGCCAGCAGGAGTCGCCGCGGATCTTGATCAGCCCTGCGCCGAGCATGATGCGGAAGGCCAGCCAGCGGAAGAGCCAGATGACCGCGACGGGCGGCGGCCGGCGGGGGAACGGCCGCGGGTCGAGGAGAGGACAGAGGAAGATGCCCAGGAACCCCGTCTCCAGGAGCTGGATCTCCCAGCCGTAGCCGTACCAGTCCTGGCCGATGTGGACGAAGGACATGTAGAGCGCCCAGAGGAACGCCATCAGGATGGCGTTGGCGAACCCGAGGAGGAGCGGCACCGACAGGACCACGCCCAGCCAGGCCATCAGCGAGAAGAAGGAGTCGGAGGAGTCGATCCAGAACAGGCTCGGGAGCTGGAGGAACCCATCGAGGCGCGATCCGAAGCGCGCCTCCACGCGCTGCAGGAACAGCCCCGCCGGCAGGAGGCCCTCCTGGCCTATGAGGGGCAGGACCTGCCGGGCCAGCGACAGAAACGCGAAGAAGTACACCAGGCCGAGGAGCCGCAGGATGACGAACCGCGTGAGCCAGTACGATGGAGGCCCCCCGCGCCGCTCCCGCCATCGGGCGAGGAGAGCGTGGATCCGGGGCCCGATGGCCCCGTCCTGCGCGGGCGGCGTGGCCGCCCCGTCATCCGCGGCGCCCGCGGGCATCTCGGTCACGCCGCCGATGATATAGCAGCGCCAGCGCGTCCCGTGTCCCCGGCCGGCCAGACGACTCGACGCGGTCTCCCTTCATGGTATCGTGAGCGCATCTTGACGAAAACAAGTTGTCTTTTCCCGGCCACCGTGCCCGTGAAGATCGCGGTCCGGGTCGATCGGTGAGCCGGGCATGATCCCGATCGTCCGTCCGCGGCTCCCCGTCGCCCTGCTGACGGCCGGGCTGGTCGTCTCCGCGCTCGCCTGCTTCGATCTCGAGGAGCCGGTCCGGGAGAAGATGCAGATCCGCTTCGTGCCCGGCGGCGGGGCGGTCGTGACGGTGGCCGTCACGCTCAGGGACTTCGAGGACAAGAAGCTCGCCCAGGAGCGGGTGGAGGAGGCGCGGAAGGCCCTGATGGAGGAGCGCGACCTCTGGAGCCGCCGGTTCGAGGCCATGGGCCCGGAGGCGGAGCGCCTCATCAGAGAGAAATCCGAAGGCAGGCTCAGGAAAGTCATCCGCATCGGCGTCATCGGGGACGGCGGAAAAAAGGCCCCGGCACCGGAAACGATCCGGGCGGGCCTGCGCAGGCTCTTCGCCGACTCGCTCGTGAACGTGGCCTTCGAGGCCGGGGAAGGCCGGGCCGAGCTGGCCTTCCATCCCAGCCGCGGTTCGTTCGCCACGCTCGAGCAGCGGGATCGGCTGAACGAGGAGATGGACCGATGGACGTCGAGCGTCGCCGGATACCTGGCCGCGGTCGGCAGGTTGTATGCCCACCTGGAATCGCGGCCGGATCGCGCGGAGATCTGCCTGGGCAAGGTCTTCGCAGACCTGCCTCTGCCGAGCGCCCTGAAGGAACGCCTGGCGGGAATCGCGACGGACGAGGAAGGGCTCGTCGACGCCGTTCACGAATCGATGGGCGAGGTGCAGGGCATCCTCTCCATCCCCGAGGGAGAGGCCAGGTCCCACGAAGAGCTGTCCCGGATCGTCTACGATCCCTTCCCGGCGCCGCTCACGGTGCAGGCGCCGTGGCCGATCCTGGAGGTCGAAGGGTTCGAGCCGGACGGCGCCCGCCTGACCGTGCCGGGACTCAGTCTGTGGGAGGCCCTGGTGGCGCTGGAGGGACGATGGCTGTCGCCGGACCCGCTGATGATCTACTTCGAGCACCAGGGGCAGGAGAAGCAACAGGCCTTCGACTTCGACGCCACTCTCCGACTCGAGCGCCGGATCGCCGTCCCTTCCGCCGCCGAGATCCGGCGCGCGATCGAGGAACGCCTCAAGCCGGCGGCTGTCTACCGTGTCAGGTGGGACGTCAGCGATGACGCCGCTCCGGAGGACCAATCCCTCGGCTGGGGCGACTTCGCCATCGAGGACTGAGACGCGAGGAGCCCGCCGCGGCCCGGCCCTCGCGGCGCTGCCGGCCGCGGGAGCGGCGCTTCCGGGGATGTGGCTGCCCTTCCTCTCCGACGACTGGGCCCATCTGGCGGACGTCGCTGAAGGCCCGACCCTGCGGACGCCGTTCGGGCTCGACCGCGCGGCGTGGGGCCTTTCTCCCTCTCCTCCCCGACGTGTGGTCGCGCCGGTGGATCGCGTGGACACTCGAGGACAGGATTGCGTATCATCGCGCGACGCGGCCGGGGTCAACGGGCTGACCGCACACGGGGTCACGAGCGAGGTGGCGCGCCTCACCGAGAGGGAGCGCGCCGAGGTGCAGCACACGGTCGTCGATCACGTGGCCGGACGCGTCCCTGTGGTCGTCGGCACGACGGCGGATGGCCATCCGCAAGGAGCTGCTGCATTACCGTGGAGCGGTGGCCGATCCCTCCGTGCGGCCGCCGGCTCCGGGGCTTGACCCATCGACCCGCGCGGCCCTCGACCGGATGCCGGGCTGGATCCGGCCCGAGCAGGGTGGAACCTGGATCCCGGCGAACGTTCAGCGGGAATCGACGCAGGAGCAGCGAGGCATGGGTCTTATCAGGAGCGCTTTTCTCGCGGCCTCGCAGAGCCGCTGGCTTGGAGAGCGGGCAGCGAAGCTCCCGTTCGTCCGGCGCGCGGTCTCGCGCTTCCTGCCCGGCGAGGACCTCGATGCGGCCCTGGGCGCCGCCCGCGCCCTCCAGCCGGCCGGCATCGGGGCTGTCCTGACCCAGCTCGGGGAGAACCTCAAGGAGCCCGGGGAGGCGCAGCAGGTCACGCGCCACTACCTGGACGTCCTCGACCGCGCCAGGAGCGCGTCCCTCGACGCGGAGATCTCGATCAAGCTCACGCAGCTCGGGCTCGACTTCAGCCAGGCGGAGTGCGAGAGGAACCTGTCGTCCCTGGTCGCGCGCGCGGGCGCCCTCGGCACCTGGGTCTGGGTCGACATGGAATCAACCGCGTACACCGACGCGACGCTCGGGATCTACCGTCGCGCCCGGGCCCGCCATCCCAACGTGGGCGTGTGCGTGCAGGCGTATCTGTATCGAACGGAGCGGGATCTCAAGAACCTGATCCCGCTCGGGGCGGGCCTGCGCCTCGTGAAGGGCGCGTACCGGGAGCCGTCCGACAGGGCCTTTCCCAGGAAGAGGAACGTGGACACGAACTACTTCGCCCTCGCGATGCAGCTCCTCGGACGCGAGGCCCGCCGGGCGGGGGTGCGGGCGATCTTCGGCACGCACGATCCCGTCCTCATCCGCCGCATCAGGGAGGCCGCCCGCGCCGCGGGGCTGTCACCGGAGGGTCTGGAGTTCCAGATGCTCTATGGGATCCAGCGGCAGGAGCAGGCCCGGCTCGCCGCCGAGGGCCACCGCTTCCGGGTCCTCATCAGCTACGGCGATGCCTGGTTCCCGTGGTACATGCGGCGCCTGGCCGAACGTCCCGCGAACGTCCTGTTCGTGCTGAGGAACCTGTTCGCCGGCTGAGTTATCCGGAACCGCGGCGACCGCCTCCGACGTACTCCGCCGGGCGCGGCACCGCAACGGGCTGCAACCGGGCGAACCCCGGTACAGGCCTAGGCGCCTCGCTCGCCGCGGCGCCTTCCATCCCCACGGGCTTCGCTCCCTTTCTCCGGATGGCGTGGGCCGTCTTGATCATGCCGTAACGGCTCAGAAGGTAGTTGCGGGCGAAGTGCGCGGCCGCCGAGGGCAGATCGAACGCCCGCCCCCGGAAACGCCGGAGGATGCCGGTGAGCGAGTAGGCCTCGCGGAGGAAGTAGTAATACCCCTCCTGCAGCTGATCGACGGTCATCCCCTTGGGCCGCACCAGGACGTGGGCCCCGTCGAACAGGGGCCAGTTGTAGTCCATCGCCACGTCCGACTGCGCCGGGCAGTGGGCCCAGGGGAGAAGATCGTGGCCGGCGACGGCATCCTTGAAGGTCCCGGTCCCGGGGTACGGCTGGATGATGTTGGCCACCACGAAGTCGGTCCCGGTGTCGTAGATGAACTCGAGGGTCCGATCGAAGCACGAGGGATCGTCTCCATCCAGCCCGAAGACGAAGGCCCCCATGACGTTGATCCCGGCATCGTGCACGCGCTCGACCATGCCCCTCATGGTCTTCGTGTCGTTCGACCATTTGTCGAGGCCGTCGATCGCCGCCTGGCTGACCGACTCGATCCCCAGGAAGAGATCGCGACAGCCGCTTTCATAAGCCAGTTTCAGGAGCTCCGGCTGCGCGGCGAGGTCGATGGTCAGCTCCGCCGCCCAGGGGCGCCCGAGGGGGCGGATCGCCTCGCACAGGGCCCTGAAGGATCCCGCGGCGTTGTACAGGTTGTCGTCCCAGAAGAAGAACTGCCTGGTGAAGCCCGGGCCCATCCGGGCGATCAGGCGGTGGCCGTACCGCGACCCGAAGACGGGCAGCTTGACGACCGCCTTGAGGATGGTGTTGTACAGGCCGGGGCCGATCTGGTCGATCGTCTCCGTCGTGTACCGCGGGCCCTGGCTCCGGATCTCCTCCACGACGTCGGCCACGTCGCGGTTCCGGACGGTGGGACCGTTGGTCAGGAAGACGGCGCAGAAATGGCAGTCGAGCTTGCAGCCGCGCGCGAAGGTGGTGGAGGCGATGATCTGTTGCGGCCTGCGCTTGAGCCCGTGCCAGATCCCCATGTCGAGGGCCAGCGTCCCTCGATCGCGGATCCGGTCGAACGCCGCCCTGTAGACCGGTTGCACGGGGCGTCCCTCTTTGATGTCGTTGAGCAGCGCCGACGCGGCCCACTCCCCCTCTCCCACGACCGAGGCATCGACGTGTCCCCGTCGCGTCCCCTCTTCGGGAACCGCCGAGGCGTGGGACCCGCCGAAGACGACCGTGAGGTTCTTGCCCGCCGCGGCGTAGGCGGCCCGCGCCTCGCGCGCTCGGCGATAGGCCTCGCGGGCCGAGTTCGTGTAGGCCGTGACGAACAGGACATCGTGGTCGCCGCGGCTCAGGTCGACCTTGTCCCGCAAGATCGCCTCGAAGGGAATCGGCCCCTCGATCTTATCGTGCTGCACCACGACGCGCGTGGCGCCCGTCAGGACCCCGTTCTTCCGCAAGAAGCCGATCAGGTAGGGGAACCCGATCCCGGGGCTCCGGACGAACGGCCCGACCGAGCGTTCCAGGCGTCCCAGCAGGCCTCGCCGCCTGATCGGCTCGTCGACCATGTAGGAATCGCGCGGGGTCAGACAGATCAGGTTGCCGATGCTTGCCATGGGGACCCGCCCTTTGGAAATTCGTCGGGACGCAAGTGCGGCGGCACTCTATCCTGCGCAGGGCAGGAAAGCAACCGGGTCGTGCACGGGGCTCCGGGTGCGGTGGTGTTCCCTTGCCATTGACGGCCGGGCGAAAAACGAGTAGGATGCGCCAGCACGCCTCGGATTGACTTCCCCGCAAGTTGACCACGACGTGCCGCATGGTGCTCCGCTGACGGTTCCCGGGCACGCATTGCAGGGTTGAGGAATCAGG
>JACQNT010000116.1 GCA_016202915.1 Acidobacteriota bacterium | reverse complement strand
GTTCCGCCCGCCGCACCGCCCCCCATGCCCTCACCCGGGCCGCCGCAGGCGCAACCGCCGCCTTCCACGCCCGCGGCGGCAGGGCCCCGCCCGCTGCCGCCGCCCGAGGAATCCCCGGCCGCCGCGCCGGCGCCCGAAGCGGGGCCGGCCGGCGCGCCCGCCCCGTCCGGGGTCCTCAGGGGAAGACTGTCCGGCGAGGTCGGGCTGGTGGTCGCCGTCGTGGCCTACGGCCCGGACAGCCTCGTCCGCGAGGCGGCGAGGGTCGCGCCCGACGCCGACGGATCGTGGGAGGTCCGCCTGACGGCGCCCGGCGTCTACCGCGTCATCCCCGTCGGCCGGGACTCGCGCCCCCTGCGGGCGGCCCCCAATTTCCACACGGTGGAGGTGAGGGAAAGCGGCATGGGCGGACTGGACTCCCGGATCCTGGGGACACCCTGAAGCGCGGCCGCGCGGCGCGGGACGTCAGGCGCCGCCGGCCGGGACGGATCGGGCCCGCGACGGGCGCAGGAGAAGATAAAGAACGACGCCCAGCATGATGATCGGCGCCAGGGGGACGAGGCCGACGAGGAGCAGGAGGGCGAAGGCGCCGAGAAGGATGGTCCCCTTCAGCACCAATCCGATCGCCTTGAACCCGACCCCGAACGCCAACCCCAGGATGCGAAAGGGGAGGAAGATCACGAAGAACACCAGCTTGAGCAGCGCGACGACCAGGACCGCGACCAGGATGATCGGCAGCGCGATCAGTATCAGGAGCGCGATCGCCAGGCCGCCCAGAGTCAGGAGCGCGAGGACATCCATCACGGCGTCCCAACTCCTCAGAGGATCTCGGGGACGATCGGCATCATCAGGACCTGATCCCCGCTGAAGGGGCCCTGCTCGATCATCTTCTTGATTCTGCTTCTTAGGCCCGCGAACGGGGACCGGACGTCCGCATCGCTGCTGATGATCCTCTGGAAGAGGCTCTTGGGCTCCGGCAGCGCCACGAGCCGGACGCGCGACTCCGGATCCAGCTGCGCCAGATCGAGGGCGCTTCGGATGGCGGCGGTCAGCCCGCCGAGCTCGTCCACCAGGCCGAGCTTGAGGGCGTCCTCACCCAGCCAGATCCGCCCCTGCGCGACGGCGTGGATCTCGTCGAAGGTCTTGCCGCGCCCCTGCGCGACCTTGCCCACGAAGTCCTTGTAGATCCGCTCCAGCCACGTCTGGAAGATGGCCCGCTCCTCGGGCGTGTACCTGAGGTCGCTCGAGAAGTAGGTCGAGTGCCGGCCGCGCTGCACCGCGTCGCTGGTGATGCCGACCTTGTTCCAGAAGCCGGTGGTGATGAACTTCCCCGCCACCACCCCGATGGAGGCGGTGATGGTCCCGGGCTCCGCGATGATCCTGTCCGCGGCCATCGAGACGAAATACCCTCCCGAGCCCGCGACGTCGCCCATGGTCACCACGATCGGCTTGACCCCTTTGGTCAGGCTCACCTCGCGCCAGATCACGTCGGAGGCGACGTAGGAGCCCCCGGGGCTGTCGACCCGGAACACGATCGCCTTGATCGACTTGTCCTCGCGCGCTTTCTTGATGGCCGCCGCGATCGTGTCCGACCCCATGGTGGTGTCGCCGGAGAACGGGTCGTCGTCGCTCTCCCCCCGGGTCACCGGCCCCTCCCCGTACACCACCGCCACCTTCACGCCGCGGTCGTAGAAACGGCCGCTCTTGAGATAGCGCCCGACCTTCATCAGGGGCAGGGAGCCGCCGTTCTTCTCCTTGAGGCCGTCCTCGAGCTGGTCGCGGTACCCGAGGGAGTCGACCAGCTTCGCCTCGAGCGCCTGCGGCCCGATGAAGGGGCCGCGGTCGATGAGCGCCGCGACCTCGTCCTCGCTCAGCTTGCGGCCGAGGGCGATGCCGCGCTTCATCTGGCCGTACGCGCCGTCCACGATCTTGTCCATCGACTCGCGGTACGCCTCGGTCATCGAGGTGTCCGTGAACAGGTTCTTCGCGGTCTTGTACTTGCCGATGTGGTCGTAGTCCGGGTAGATCCCCAGCTTGTCCAGGGTGCCGCGGATGAAGGGGACGCTGGCGCGGATGCCCGTCAGGTTGATGTCGCCGGGAGGGGCGAGCCAGATCGACCCGCAGGCGGTCGCGAGGAAGTAATCCCGGTTCCCCGGCGAAAACTCGCCCGCCGTCTCCAGGTACGCGACCGCCCACTTGCCGGTGCTCTGGAAGTCGAGGATCGCGTCGCGCAGCTCCTGGGTCCTGGCGAAACCGACGCCGGGGCCGTCCACGGTGACCAGGAGCCCGTTGATGCGGCTGTCGTCGCGCGCCCTGCGGAGCGCTTCGATGTAGTCGCGCATCGTCAGTCGCTTGCCGCCGAACAGGCGCGCCAGCGGGTCCGTCGCCGCCTGTTCCGGGATGTCTTCCCTGAGGGTCATCTCGAGGACGCTCCCCGCCGACGGCTGGCGCGCCAGGCGCGCGCCGAACCCGGCCCCCACCAGGACGACGACCACGACGAGGACGATGATCAGACCGGTCTTGGCACCCTTGGTCATCTGAGATCTCCTTCCGGCTCGTAGACGACGCGCCCCGGGCGCGCCGCCAGGTAAAACCCCATTCCGACAGCGATACCGATCATACCAGCCACGGCCTCTCCGGGTTCCAGGCCGAACAGCAGCGCTACGATCGCCGCCGCCGTCAGGGCCGCCACGGCCCTCCCTCGGCCGTTCCCGGCCGCCCGTCCCTCCCGCAGGGAGGCCAGGCAGCAGGCGAGGTACACCAGCAGCCGCGTCCCGGCGCTGACCGCCGACAGCCACTCGTAGGTCCCGAAGACCGCCAGGCCCGTCGCCAGCCCCCCGACCAGGAGCGACGCCGCGACGGGGGTGCGCAGCCGCGCGTCGAGGGCGCCGATCCATCCCGGGATCTGGCGCGCCGAGGACATGGCGTACAGCATGCGCGATCCGCCGACCAGGCTGGCCAGGCTGCACCCCGCCGTGGACAGCGCCGCGACCGCGGTCATGGCGTAGCGCCCCCCCTCGCCGGCGATGATCCCGGCCGCCGTCGCCAGGGGCGCCTTCTCGGAGCCGAGGCCGCGCAGCATGCCGAGGGAGACGGCGTGCACCATTACATAGATCGCGCCGACCGTCAAGATCGTCGCCAGCAGGGCGATCGGCATGTCCCGGCGGGGCCGCAGCGATTCCTCCGCGGGCACCGTCAGGATCTCGAATCCGGAGAAGGCGAAGATCAGCAGCAGCACCGCCCGCAGGAAATCGATCGGCCGGTACGGCACCGCCGCAAAATTGTCGCCGCTGACGAAGAAGAGCCCCGCGATCCCCAGCAGGACCAGCGGGGCGATCTTGACGACCGCCAGCACGTTGGTCACGCCGGAGGTCTGCCGGATCCCGCTCGCGTTGGTGCCGACGACGAAGACGGCGCAGACCGCGACCAGCGCGGCCCGCGCCGCAAGGTCGGCGCCCCACGGGACGAGCGCACCCAGATAGCGGGCGAAGCCGTTCAGGAGGCTGGCCATGGCGGTCAGGCGGGCCAGGCAGAAGAGCCAGCCGACCTGGAAGCCGGCGAAGCCGCCGAAGGAGCGCTGGACGTAGAGGTAGGGCCCGCCCGATCTCTCGAAGCGCGAGGCCAGGCTCCCGAGCGCACCGCCGACCCCGAGCACCACGGCGCCGGCGACGCCATACGCCCACAGGCTGGCCGGGCCGACCAGGGCGACAACCACCGCCGGCAGGATGAAGATCCCGCCCCCGATGACCGAGTTGATCCCCACCGCCACCAACCGGAAGCGCCCCAGGTGGCGCAGCGGGGCGACCGAGTTCACCTCGGCGCGTTCCCCGCGCAGGCCGGGCACCCGCAC
>JACQNT010000113.1 GCA_016202915.1 Acidobacteriota bacterium | reverse complement strand
TCGCCGCGCACCGCCAGGGGCAGGCAGAGGATCGCCTGCAGGCGCAACCGGACGATGCTCGCGGTGACCGGCCGGTCCGGCTCGCTGTCCGTCGAATCGCGGTAGATCGGGCGCCCCGTCCGGGCGACCTCCTCCGCTACCGATCGGCTGACCTCGACGTTGGAGCCCTCCGCCGCCCCCCGGCTCCAGGGCACGAGTCGGCCGCCATCCCTCAGGAACAGGTACCCCCGCTGCGCCCCCGAGAACCGCACCGCCCCCTCGAGCACCCGGTCCAGGACCTCGTCGAGCGCCAGCGAGGAGGTGATCGTCCGGGCGATCTCCATCAGGGTCACCAGGCGATCCTCGCGGTCTTCGGCGCGGATCCCCTCGGCCAGGAAGCGCAGGGAATAGGGGCACTTCGCTCCGAGCTGAAGGCGTGCGCCGTGGGTCAGAGGGGCTCCCCCGGGTGGCACGGCGACGCCCTCCTTCAGGAGCGGCGCGCCGGAGGGGCCGGGCACGAGATGATAGGTGCCTCCCAGGAGGACGATCCGGGCATGGCACGGGGCGACGCCGGGGGCGGGGAGGGCCAGGTCCGCCGATTGATCGGAACCCACCGTGAAGGGAGTCCGGTTGATCGGGACGAGCCGGGTGAACCCGCCCGGGGCGGTCACTTCGAGCCGAATGAGGGTGCGGGGCAAGGCTCTCCTTCCGGGCGAGCGGCGCCGCCCCAGAATATGGGGCCCGCCGGAGCGCCGCGCAAACGGGAGGCTCCTGCCGCGACGTGCGCCGGGGCGCGGGGAGGAGCGGTTCGGTTGGTGGGTTGGGACGGCGCGGCCGGCCGGGCCCGGGGCCCGGCGAGACTCTAAGGCTTGACCCTGGCCTCCTGGCGCACCCTGAAGCGGCGATCGAGGTCCTTCAGGGTCTCGACGATCCCGCCGTACTCCAATTCCTCGTAGCCGACCATGGCCGGCCCGGAGAAGCCCTGCTCGCGCATGGCGATTGCCTTGAGCGCGGCCTGCCGCCGGATCTCGTCCCAGAAGGGATGGTCGAAGGCGTCCGCCGGCTCCGCGAACCTGCCGCCGCGCATCGAGAAGGCGACGCACGACACGATCGGCGGGCCGTCGAAGAAGGAGATGGACGAGTTCATCTTCACGGGCATCAGCGGGCCGTGGTGGCTGCCGCGGCTGAACCCCGAGACATAGTGGGCCAGCCGGAACGGCGCCAGCATCTCGCCGGTGGCGGGGAACTGGCTCTGCACCCGGATCAGCATGACCGGGTCGTCCTTGCCGGAGTACTTGCCGGAGATGTTGTGCAGCCTCGAGGTGGAGACCGCCGCGGCGATCTCGCCGCTGCTGCGGGTGCGGATCGACTCCACGACGAAGCGATGGTTGTCGCGCAGCAGGGCGGCCAGATCGTAGATCCCCTCGGGCGTATCGATGTCCACCACGCGGTCGCCCTCGGTGTAGTTGACGTCCATCACGGTGAACCGGAACCCCTGCTTGATCTTGGGGCTCAGGATCAACCCCGGTGCGAACATCGGGTCGCAGAACGCCAGGTACAGGGGCAGGTTGTAGGCGCCCGGCTCGGTCTTGTCGGCCATGAACAGGAGGAAGGGCTCCGCCTCGCGCTCCTCGAACTCCATTTCTGCGGAGGCCGGCCCCAGCCCGCGGACGTTCCCGGAGAAGGCGTCCTTGAGGAGGTCCTGGCCCGCACCGTAGAGGCCGTCGCGCTTCGCGATCTCGGTCGCGGCCTTGAAGGCGTCCCAGCAGAGCTTGTGGACCCGCGGGTTGTCGACGCCGCCCTGGTGCGACGACAGGATCGAGATGTCGTCGCCGGTGTGGCAGACGAAGGAGTCGAGGAGCAGACCCTTGCCCCCGGACGCGATGACCTCCTTCACCCGCTCGATCATCGCCTGGCTCGGCTTGATGTGCCCGCCGATGCTGCCTACGTCGGCCTTGATGATGGACAGGGTCACTTTCATGAGAGCCGCCCTCCCGCGAGATGGAGATGAGTGACGCATCCTAGCACAGGCCCCGAGAACGCGTCCATAGAGTTCCTCAGCGCCTCACGAGGCGCGCGCGGCGCCGGCGCCGGGCGTCGCGCCGCCGGCGCCGCCCATCGCGCTCCGCCGGGACGAGGCCGGGGACGGGGGTGGGGCGCCCCGTGGCGTCCAGGGCCACCATGGTGACGTAGGCGCTGCAGCAGTGGGCCTGGAGGCCGGTGAGGGGATCCTCGGAGAGCACCTTCACGCCCACCTCCATGGAGGTGCGGAAGGCGGCGTTCACCGAGGCGCGCAGCCTCAGGATGTGCCCCAGCCTGACGGGGGCGCGGAAGGTGAGCGAGTCGACCGACGCGGTGACCACGTTGATGCGGCAGTGGCGCAGGGCCGCGATGACCGCCGCCTTGTCGATCAGGGCCATCACCCGGCCGCCCCAGGCGTGACCGTACTGGTTGGTGTCCTCGGGGAGGACGACCTCGGTCATCTCCACCTTGGATGCGTGGGCCGGTCTGGGGCGGCTCCGGTTTTTCATGCGGCACCTCGTCTCCCGGGTCCGGGGCGGTCCGAGGGCGCCGAGGGTACCATGACGCCCCGCCGGCGGAGCGCGCGCCTGGGGGATCTCCACTTTCGGTCCCCGACACCCGGGCGAACGGACGCAGGGACAGGGGGACACCCTGAAACCGGCGCGTCTTGACAGCCACGGTGCGGGCTGCTAGAGTGGGACGCGTGGTTGAGACTGAGTCGCAGTCGCATCTGAGCGCCCACGGGCGCCCTGGGGGCCGGGGTTCGGTGGAACCGGTTGTGGATCGCAACGGCTTGATTCCGTTTGTCCTGCTGGCGCTGGCGGCCGTGCTCTCTCCGCCGTCCGGATGGGCCGCGGAGCGGACGCCCGCGGCAACGGAGGCCGTGAGGGGGGCGCGGGCAGGCTCGGTGGCCCGGGCGCGCTTCCTGATGGGGACCCCCCTCGTCATCGAGATCCCGGGAGCGCCCCAGGAGGCGGTCTTCGAGGAGGCGCTCGGGGAGGTGGCGCGGCTCGAGGAGGTCCTGAGCAACTGGCGGGAGGACAGCGAGGTGTCGCGCCTCAACCGGCAGGCGTCGGAGCGGCCCTTCCGCTGCTCCGCCGACCTGTTCGCCGCCCTCGAGGCGGCCCTGCGCTGGGCCGAGGCGACCGGGGGCGCCTTCGATCCGACGGTCGAGCCGCTGGTGCGCCGCTACGGCCTGCGACCCGCCGCCGACGCCCTGCCCGCGGGCGCGGCGGACCTGGTCGCGCCCCCCGGCGACGGGCCGGGCGCGGGCCCGGGGGTCGTCGGCTGGCGGCACGTGCGGCTGGATGCGGTGGCGCGCAGCGCCGCCTTCGACGCGGCGGGGATGGGGATCGACTTCGGCGGCATCGGCAAGGGGATCGCCCTGGACGCGGCGGCGGGCGTCCTGCGGGCGCGCGGCGTACGTTCGGCCCTCCTCGATTTTGGCGGTCAGGTGCTCGCCCTGGGTGCCTCTCCGGGAGAGCCGGCATGGACCGTGGAGGTCGCCGACCCCGACGCGCGCCGGCGTGCCGTCGCCCGCATCCGCGTCCGCGACCTGTCGCTGGCCACCTCCGGCAACGCCGAACGGGGCCGCGAGGGAAAGGCGGCGGGGCACATCCTGGACCCCAGGGGCGGCGCGCCGCCCGCCTTCGCCGGCTCGGTGACCGTCGCCGCCCCCGAGGCCACCGCCGCCGACGCGTTGAGCACGGCGCTCTTCGTCATGGGGCCGGAGGCCGGGACGCGGTGGGCCGAGGGGCGGGACCTCCCGGCCCTGTTCCTGTGGCGCGGCCCGGACGGCGTCCTGCGGAGCCGCGCGACGCGCGCATTCGAGAAGCTTCAGGCGGACGGCGAGGCAGCCGGCCGCACGGGGGGGCCACCCTCCGGAACAGACCGGCACGGCGCGCCGTGCCTTTCGACGGGGAGGAGTCGGTGACCAGAACGGGAGAGAGGAAGGCACGCACGTTCCTGGCTTTCATCGCGGCCGTGGCCGCCGCCCAGCCGCTGCTCGCGCGGCCGGTGGCCGCCGCCACGCAGGAGGACGCGGCCGGGCAGCAGGAGGCGGCCGCCGGAGAGGAGGACACCGGGCAGCCGGCGGCCGATCTCGAGGCGAGGCTCAAGGAGCTTGAGGCGCTCGTCGAGAGCCTCAAAGCCGAGATCGCGCTCCTCCGGGCCGGCGGCACGGGGTACGACAGGAACGCCGAGCTCGAGAAGCGGATCGAGGCGCTGTCCGGCGAGATCGAGCGGCTGCGGCTCGGCGAGGCGGCCGCCCCGGAGGCGGGCGAGCCGGTCGCCGGATTCGGGCCGGCCGCCTCGAAGGTCTACAGGGTGAAGCGGGGCACCTCGATCAGCGGGTACGGCGAGATGCCGTATCAGAATTTCGACCGGGAGAAGGACGACGGAAACGCCTCCGGGAAGATCGACCAGGCCGACTTCCTGCGCGCCGTCATGTATTTCGGGTATAAGTTCAACGATCGGTTCCTGTTCAACTCGGAGGTCGAGTTCGAACACGCGACCACGGGCGAGGGGAAAACCGGGGAGGTTTCCCTGGAGTTCGCTTACGTTGACTTCAAGGCGATCAGGGCGTTCGGTGTTCGTGGCGGCCTCCTCCTCATCCCGATGGGGCTCATCAATGAGCTGCACGAGCCGACGATCTTCCACGGTGCCCAGAGGCCCGAGGTCGAGCGCTTCATCATCCCGTCCACCTGGCGCGACAACGGCCTCGGTATCTACGGAGAGGCCGGGCCGATCTCCTATCGGGCCTATCTGGTCGCCGGTCTCCGGTCGACCAAGGCCACCAACAGGGTGAGCGGCTTCTCTCCGGATCAAGGGATCCGGGGAGGGCGCCAGAGCGGAGGCAGGTCCGACGCCGAGGACCTTGCGGTCACCGCTCGCGTCGATTACACTGCCGTCCCCGGAGTTGTCGTCGGAGCCTCGGCCTACAGCGGCGAGACGGCCCAGGGCGCCTGCTCCAGCCTCTCCCCGTCCTGCTCGGTCGTGCTCCGAGATGCGCGTCTGAGCCTCTGGGACATTCACGCCGACGCGAGCTTGCGCGGCCTGCGCCTGCGCGGGGTCTATGCGCGCGGCATCCTGAGCGAGGCGTTCGAGATCAGCGTCCTTCAGGACGCTGACCCACTGGACTCCGTAGTGCCCGCAATCGCCGAGAGGATCGAGGGCTGGTACGGCGAGGTCGCGTACAACCTCCTGGCCCCTCACGACGGGACGGAACAGGAGTTGTTCGCCTTCGTCCGGTACGAAGAGGCCGACACGCAGAGGCGCGTGGCCGTCGGCACCGTCGCGAATCCGGCCTTCGATCGGCAGGTGAGGACCCTCGGGTTCACCTACAGGCCGATACCCAGTATCGTCGTGAAGCTTGACTATCAGGACTTCCGGAACCGCGCGGGCACCGGTATTGACCAGGTGAACTTCGCCCTCGGATACCTCTTCTGATGCAGCGTCTCGCGCTGCCGTGCGCCCTGCTGCTGTCCAGCCTCTTCGCCGTGAGCCCGGCGGAAGGGCGCGTCTACCTGACCCAGCAAGAGGCGCTCGCGCAGGCCTTCCCGGCTCCGGCCCGGGCGGAGAGGCGCGTGCTCTACCTGGACGTCGACCAGGCGCGGCGCGCCGGGGACCTGGCGGGCGTCGCGGTCGAGCACCGGGTGATCCCCTACTATGTGGGCACGGTGGACGGGTGCGTCGCCGGCTACGCCTATTTCGACACGCACCCCGTCCGGACGCTCGCCGAGACGATCATGGTCCTCCTGGCCCCGGACGGCCGGATCGTCAGGATCGATCTCCTTTCGTTCGACGAGCCGGAGGATTACCTCCTGTCGGGCCGCTGGCTGCAGCAATTCACCGGGCGGTCCCTGGATGACGACCTCCTTCTGAACCGGGGGATACGCGCCATGACGGGGGCCACGCTTTCGGCCCGCGCGGTGACCCAGGCGGCGCGCCGCATCCTGGCCGTCCACCAGTTGCTGGTCGCGCCGCCGCCCGCCGGGAGCGCACGGCGGCCGGAGCGGGAGGAGCCATGAGCGCTTTCGAGAGGTGGCTGCTGCACGCCGCGACCGGGATCACCGCGGCGACTGGGTTCCTCTACCTCGGCATGAAGTACCTGTTGACGAGGGACGATCCGTTCTCCGCCGTGAACCATCCCTGGCAGCCGCATGTCCTCGCTCTGCACGTCCTCGCGGCCCCCCTGCTGGTGTTCGCGCTGGGGCTCATCGCCCGGGAGCACATCGTGGGGCGTTTTCAGGATGACCGGCCGCAGCGCGGCAGGGCCTCCGGCGTGGCGACCTTCCTCGTCGCGCTTCCGATGATCGCCTCCGGTTACTTGATGCAGGTCCTCACCGATCCCGCGATGCGCCGCGTCCTGATCGTGATTCACATCGCCAGCGGCGCGCTGTTCACCCTGTGGTTCGCGGGACACCTGCTTCTGGCCGGCCCGCAGCGCCGCGCGGAGGGGGGCCGGCGCGGAGCGCGATCCCGCCGGGGCGACCGCGCCGCCTCCCGGCGCCTTGATTGGGTCAGAGCGCGGGGTATACTAGCGCTGCCCCGGCGGCGGACGAGCGATCTCCAGGCCGGCCCGGGGAGGAGCAGACCATGAGGAGAACCGGAGGGGGGATGCGGGCGCTCACGGCGGCCCTGGCGCTGGCGCCGCTTTTGGTTTCCGGGCGCCCGGCCTACGCCGACGGCATCACCAAGGTGCGGGGGAAGGTGGTGGACCTCCAGGGGGCGCCGGTGCCGAAGGTGCCGATCGTGCTCGAGGGGGTGGACGTCAAGAAAAAGGTGACCGGGCTCAAGACGGGGAAGAACGGCACCTACTTCATCGCGGCGCTCGACATCTCCGTGGCGAAGAAATGGAAGGTGATCCCGCAGCTGCCTCCGGGCTACAAGGTCGTCAAGGTCACCTACGAGATCATCGACTCTCAGGGGCAGGAGCGCGGCAAGGGGGACCACATCCCCGGCTCGAAACAGGAGTTCCCCGATCTGCAGTTCGCCCTGGTGGGCGACTCGGGCCGGAACGTGGTCGACTTCCTGGTCGCCAGGGACTCCGAATTCGTCGCCGCCGTCCAGGCGGAGCGCCAGAAGAGACAGGAGGCCGGCGCCGCGCCCCCCGCGGCGAGCGCCCCGGGCGCCCCGGCGGCGCCGGTCGCCGGGGCGGCCCCCTCGGCGGTTGCCGCCCCGGCCGCCCCCGCCGTGCCCACCCAGTCGCTCGAGCAGGCCAAGCAGCTGGCCGACGCCGGCAAGCACCAGGAGGCGATCGAGATGTACCGCCAGTATCTGTCCAAGGATCCGAAGGGCAACCCCGCCGTCTATTATTATCTCGGCAAGAGCCTGTTCGAGACGGGTGACGACGCGGCCTCCGAGCAGGCTTTCCGCCAGGGCCTCGAGATCAAGCCCGACCTGAAGGGGGCCCACTTCTTCCTGGGGAACCTCTACCTGCGACAGGCGGAAGATCCCACGGAGGAGCAGGAGGCGGCCGCGAAGGCGGCGGCGGAGTATGAGAGCGAGGCCCTTCTCTCTCCCGACAATGACTCGGTCGCCTACAACCTCGGCCTCGCCTGCATGAAATCCGGGCAGGCCGACAGGGCCCTCGCCGCCCTCGAGAAAGCCGTCGCGATCAACCCGGCCAAGTCGGAAGCCTATTTGAAGATGGCCTCCATCTACGAGGATCGCAAGGACACCGTCCGGGCGGAGGAGATGTATCAGAAATTCAGCGCCGCCGAGCCGACCAAGGCCGCCGTGTCGTTCTACAACATCGGCGTAATCGCCTGGAACGAGAACCGGGCCAAGGACGCGGTGCAGTACTACCGCAAGGCGGTGGAGATCGATCCGAAGTACGCCGCCGCCCACCGCGAGCTGGCGCGCGCTCTCATGGGCCGGCAGGACTTCCAGGGGGCTCTGAAGCATTTCCAGGAGTATCTCCGGCTCGACCCCAGGGCGCCGGACGCCAGGGAGATCCGCGACAACATCGCCCTGCTGCAGAAGTAGATCCGGAGCGAGCGGCAGCGACCCGCGACCGCGCCCCTGGGGGCGTCCGCGGGTCTCTCATTCCGCGGGGAAGAGAGCCTCGTCCACCAGCTGGCAGAGGATGTGGCCCACCAGGATGTGAACTTCCTGGATGCGGGCCGTGACGGCGGACGGAACTCCGACCAGGTGGTCGCACAGCCCCTCCATGGCGCCCCCGCCGTTTCCCGTGAACCCGACCGTGACGAGTCCCTTCGCGCGCGCCGCGCGGAGCGCCTCCAGCACGTTGGGCGATCGGCCGGAGGTCGAGAGGCCGACCGCGACGTCACCCGGCCGCCCCAGCGCCTCCACCTGGCGGGAGAAGACGCGGCTGAAGTCGCGATCGTTCCCGATGCTGGTGAGCACCGAGCTGTCTGTCGTGAGCGCGATGGAGGGGAGGGCCGGACGCTCGGAGACGAAGCGGTTGACGAACTCCGCGGCGAGGTGCTGGGCGTCGGCGGCGCTCCCGCCGTTCCCGAAGAAGAAGATCGTCCGTCCCGAGGAGAGGGCCTTCACGAAGGCGTCCGCCACCGCCGCCACGGCGCCGGCCTGGGAGGCGAAGAACCTGTCCGCCACCTCGGCGTGCGTACGGTACAGCGCCGCGATTCTCTCGGAAGGCGGCCTCCCGGACGCGGCCCCCGCGGGTTCTCCGCTCATCGCTCCCGATCCCTCCCCGGACGCGCTCCGGCGGCACATTATAGATCGCGCGATCGCCAGCCGATGATCCCCGCCATCCGGCCCGCCGACTTCCGATCGCGCCTGTAGGAGGCCAGGAGGTCGCCCCGGCAGAAGGTGCACAGACCGGCCGCCTGGATGCGCGGCGGGGGGACTCCGCAATCCAGGGCCTGCCTCCGGTTCGCCTCCACCAGGTCGACGCGCCTCCTGGCCCCGGGCAAGACGCACGCCGCGGCCCCGGGGTCGGCGCGCACGAGGGCTTCGACCACCTCCTCCCCGACCTCGAAGCAGCAGGGGCCGATCGACGGGCCGATCCCGACGCGCAGGTCGGACGGGCGCGCCCCCAGGGCCTCGCGCAGCACGCCGATCGCGGCCCTCAGCACTCCCGCGGCCGTCCCGCGCCAGCCCGCGTGCACGGCCGCGAGGGCGCCGGAGCGCTCGTCGACGATCAGGATCGGCGCGCAGTCGGCGACCCGGACGCCCAGGGCGATCCCCGCGCGCCGGGTCGCCAGTGCATCCCCCTCCGGCGGCGCCGTGGAGCCGCCGGCCACCGGCCCGCGGGCCAGTTCCCGCCGCGCCTCGTCCCACGGAACGAGGCGCACCGCGGCGCCGTGGACCTGTTTCAGGGTGTGGAGCGGCAGGGGGGATCCCGACGCCTCGCGCAGGGCGGCGCCCGGTTCGGCGCCCTTCACGGTGAACAGGTGCACGAGGCGCGGCACGGCGGACAGCAGCGGCACCTCCAGGCGGCGCGCCGCGCCGGCGCCCCGGAGGACGGCCGCGGGCGGCGGCGCGGAGGTGGGGGAGAAGGACACCGCGGCAGTGTAGGCGACCCCCGTCCGCCTTGACAAGGCCGGGCGCTTCGGGCAATCTTGCGCGTCTCAAACGGGGAGGTCGAGAGTGTTTTCTCTGGGCCTGATGGCGCCGTCGCCCGGGCAGGGTCAGGTCAGCGCGTGGGTGCAGCTGGTCCCTCTGCTCTTCATCTTCGTCATCTTCTACTTCCTGTTGATCCGCCCGGCGCGCAAACGGCAGAAGCAGGTCCAACAGATGCTTGACGCCCTGAAGACCGGCGACAAGATCGTCACGTCGGGCGGCCTGCTGGGGACGGTCGTCGGAGTGGACCGCAACGTCGTGCAGCTGCGCGTCGCCGACAAGGTGAAGGTCGACGTGACCAGGAGCTCCATCGTCGCCCTCCAGGACCAGGGGACCACCCCCCGGGCGGAGCCCTAGGAACAACTCGGAGCGGCGCCGGGCCGGGAGCATCCCGCGGCGCCGCGGTGGCAGGTGATGGATTTCCTCAACATCCGGACGCGGCTCCTCCTCGTCTTCGGCGTGCTCGCCGTCTGCATCTTCGTCGTCTACCCGCCGCGGGACACGATCCGCCTCGGCCTCGATCTCAAGGGCGGCATCCACATGATCCTGCGGGTGAAGACCGACGACGCCGTCAAGGCGGAGATCGACCTCTCCCAGGAGCGCATCCGGTCCGCCCTGGGCGAGAAGGGGCTGGCACCGGGGGAGGTCTCCGCGTCGGGGACGGGCGGGGCGATCCTGTCGGGGATCGATGCGGCCCGGGCCGGCGAGGCGCGCGAGATCATCCGTACCCAGTTCCCGCAGTTCCAGGTCGCGAGCGAAGGCCCTGGACGGCTGCGGCTGCAGCTCCGGCCCGACCAGGAGGCGGCGACGCGCGACGCGGCCGTGCGCCAGGCGCTCGAAACGATCCGGACCCGCGTCGACAGGTTCGGGGTCGCCGAGCCGACGATCCAGCGGCAGGGGATCGGCCCGCGGGCCGAGAGGATCCTGATCCAGCTCCCGGGGGTCGAGGACCCGGAGCGGGTGAAGGACCTGATCGGGTCGCCGGCGTTCCTCGAGTGGAAGCTGGTCAAGATCCCCCCCGGCTTCACCGTCGAGCAGTTCCGTCCCCCCGACACCTCGGAGGCGGTCACGCAGCTGTTCCAGGGGAGGCTCCCGGAGGACGTCGTCGTGCTCCCGCAGGAGACCACGGGGACGGATGGACGCCCGCTGCGCGTGTACTGGCCCGTGACCCGGTCCTCGCCGATCACGGGAAACGATTTGAAAAACGCTCGCCGCGACCAGGACCGCTTCGGCGGGCCGGCGGTCAACTTCCTGCTGACCGCCGACGCCGGACGTCGCTTCCAGGAGCTGACGCGCAAGAACCAGGGGCAGCTCCTGGCGATCGTCCTGGACCAGAAGATCATCTCCGCGCCCCGGATCAACGCCACCATCGCGGATCAGGGGATCATCGAGGGAGGCAACTTCACCCTGGAGAGTGCCGAGGACCTGGCGCTGAAGCTGCGGTCCGGCGCCCTGCCCGCCGGCATGGAGGTCCTCGAGGAGCGCACGGTGGGCCCGTCGCTCGGAGCGGATTCGATTCGCAAGGGGATCGTCGCCTCGCTGATCGGGTCCCTGATCGTCATCCTCTTCATGCTCGTGTACTACAGGCTCTCTGGGATCAACGCGGTCCTCGCGCTGCTGGCGAACATCCTGATCCTCCTGGCCGCCATGGCCTACTTCGAGTCCACGCTGACCCTGCCCGGGATCGCCGGCATCGCCCTGACGGTCGGCATGGCCGTGGACGCCAACGTGCTGGTCTTCGAGAGGATCCGGGAGGAGCTCCGGCTCGGACGGACCGTCAAGGCGGCGATCCACGCCGGCTTCGACAGGGCGCTCACGACGATCGTGGACAGCAACCTGACGACTCTCATCGCCGGCCTCTTCCTGTACGCCTACGGTACGGGCCCCGTGAAGGGCTTCGCCGTGACGCTCAACGTCGGGATCTGCGCCAACCTGTTCACGGCGGTCTTCCTGTCGCGCGCCGTCTTCGACGCCGTCCTGGCCCTCAACCCGCGGGTTGAAAGACTCAGCATCTAGAGGACCCATGCTCCAGGTCTTCGCCAACGCGAACTTCCGGCTCATGTGGGGCACGAAGTGGTTCTTCATGGCGTTCTCCGCCCTGGTCCTGACGGTGGCCATCGCAGCGATGGCCACCAGAGGCTTCAATCTGGGCATCGACTTCGCCGGCGGGACGGCGGTGCAGGTGAAGTTCCGCGAGCCGGCGCGCGCGGAGGACCTCCGCGCGGCGCTCGAGGCCCGGAACCTGGGAGACATCAGCATCCAGCAGATCGGGGAGGCCGACGACCACGAGTTCCTGATCCGCGCGGAACTGGTCCTGGCGACCGGGCAGGCTGGGGGGAGCGAGGGAGGGGAGATCAGCTCCGAGATCCTGGAGGCGCTCCGCACTTCCGAAGACCGCGCGGCCGCCCGGGGCGGCAGGATCGATCTCAACACGATCTCCGAGGCGGGTCTGGCGGAATGGCTCGCGGCGCGACTGCCGGCGCCGTCGCCCGCCGCGGACGGGGGGGACGGGGCGCCGACGCCGGCGGCGATCGCCGCCGCCATCGTCCGGCAGAGGAACGCCCGGGGCGGGCTCTTCGGCGACGTCGCGGAGGTCGGGGCGATCGCGGGGGTCCCTCCCGCGGCGGCGAGCCAGCTGGCGGAGCATGGGACTCTAGGCAGGTTCGCCCTGAGGGGGGTCGATTTCGTCGGCCCGACCGCAGGGAAGGAGCTCCTCCGTAACACCGGCTTCGCCATCCTCGGATCGGTCCTCGGCGTCCTGGTCTACGTCTGGTTCCGCTTCCACAAGTGGGCCTGGGGGATCGCGGCCGTCATCGCGCTCATCCACGACGTGACGATCGCGGCCGGCGCCATGGCCATCACCGGGAAGGAGTTCTCCCTGCCCGTGGTGGCGGCGCTCCTGACCATCCTCGGCTACTCCATCAACGACACGATCGTCATTTTCGACAGGATCCGGGAGAACCTGCGCCTCTACCGCGAGCATGACTTCGAGGAGGTGGTCAACGCCTCGGT
>JACQNT010000108.1 GCA_016202915.1 Acidobacteriota bacterium | reverse complement strand
CGCGGCCGGGCGAGGGAGAGCCGAGGCGCGCCGCGCCGGTGGGCGGGTTGGGCCCATCCCGGCGCGGCGACGCCCTCCCCCGCGAGGCGGAGCGGCCGCCACCAGAGAGTGGGGGTGTCTCGGCCCCTGATCCCCTTGCCGCTCCGCGACGCGGGGTGTTATACTGCGCCCGATTTGGCTGGAATTTCGCTCGCAACGGTTCTCTCACCCGGCGCCTGAAAGCCGGACCCGCGGTCCGGCCAGCGGGGGGGTCGGGGTGGCAGCACTTGGAACGGTCAGCTGGACCCGCGAGGGCTCTCGCGGGGTCTCAGCAAGCGGACCCGGGGGTCGGTCGCATGACATGCGTCGTGGCGATCCCTCGCCATCCCCCCTTTCCAGGACAATAAAAAATCGTCTCCTTTCCGACACCCACTCAATCATCACCCTTCATTCTGGCTCGCGCCTCCCGGGATCCGCCCGATGATCCGCAGAGGCGGCAGCCCGTCTCCGGCCACGATGCGACCGGGGAGGGGGCGCCGAGCGTCGGAAGCCATCGCCCTGACCGGGAGAGGACCCTGCCGCGCCGTCGGCTCGCCGGCCGCGCAGGAGGCTTGGAATGCGCATGAGTCTGCTCTCCACACTTCTCTCGGGAGCCTTCCTCGGCCTGACGGGGGGAACGCTCGGGTGGTTTCTCAAGAGTCTTCTGGGACGCTCCGGGGTTAAAGAGGCCGGCAGGCAGGGGGCCATCGACCGGGCCCGCCGCGAGGCGGATCTGCAGCAGCGGGAAATCTTGAAGTCCCGGGACGACTGGCTCCGGACGAAGGCCCGGCTCGACCAGGATCTCCAGGAGAGGGCGCGCCAAGGCCAGCGGCGTGAGCGCGCCCTGGAGGAACGGGAAGGGGTTCTGAACGAGCAGGAAAACCGGCTGCGGAGCCGCGAGCGGGAGATCGAGGGCCGCGACCGGGAGCTGCGCCGCGTTCAGGCCGAGGCCGCGGGCGAGCGCGACAAGGCCCGGCGCCTCGGGAACGTGCTCAACGAGCAGCTCGGCAAGCTGGCGGGGCTGACGACGGACAACGCCCGGCAGATGCTCCTCAACAACATGCGACAGGAGGTGCGGTTCGAGGCGGCGAGGATGATCCGCGAGGCGCGCGAGGAGGCGCAGAAGAAGGCCGACGTCGAGGCCAGCAAGATCGTCTCCCTGGCGATCGAGAGGACGGCCTCGGAATGGACGGCGGAGCGCAGCGTGACCTCCTTCCCCCTCCCGAACGAGAAACTGAAGGGTCGGATCATCGGCCACGAGGGGAAGAACATCCGCGCCTTCGAGAAGGCGACCGGCGTCCAGCTCCTGATGGACGAGCAGCCCGGCGCGGTCGTCCTCTCGTGTTTCAACCCGATCAAGAGGGAGATCGCCCGGCTGACTCTGGAACGGCTCGTCCGGGACGGCAACATCCACCCGCGCCGGATCGACGAGCTGGTCGAGAGGAGCCAGCGCCGGGTGGAGGAGATGATGCTGCGGGCGGGGCAGGAGGCGCTGCGGGAGCTGGGGATCGACGGCGTGCATCCCGAGCTGGTGCGCGTCCTCGGACGGCTGCGGTACCGGACCTCCTACGGCCAGAACGTCCTCATGCACTCGATCGAGGTCGCGAAGCTGACCGCGATCATGGCCTCGGAGCTGCGGCTGGACGGCGCCCTCGCCAAGCGCGCCGGGCTGTTCCACGACATCGGCAAGGCGATCGACTTCGAGCGCGAGGGGACGCACCCGGAGATCGGCGTGGAGGTGGCGACGCGGTACAACGAGCACCCCGTCGTCGTCAACGCCATCGGCTCGCACCACGAGGACATGGAGGTCACGCACCCGATCTCGGTCCTGGTGTCCGCGGCCGACGCGATCTCCGGCTCGCGCCCCGGGGCGCGCCGCAAGAGCATCGTGGACTACGTGCGGCGCATCGAGCAGCTCGAGGGCCTGGCCAACGAGATGGAAGGTGTGGAACACTCATACGCCATCCAGGCGGGAAGGGAGATCCGCGTGATCGCGCGCTCCGACAAGGTGAACGACGACCAGCTGGCGCTGCTCGCGTCCGATCTCGCCAGGAAGATCCAGGCCAACATGGAGTACCCGGGCCGGATCAAGGTCACGGTCATCCGCGAGATGCGGGCCTCCGCGACGGCGCACTGAGATGGCGGGCGAGGAAGGAGCGATCCCATGACGCAGATGGAGCAGGCGAAGCGGGGCAACATCACCGAGGCGATGCGCTACGTGGCCGCGGTCGAGGGGATGGAGCCTGAGGACCTGCGGCGCAGGATCGCCGCCGGCGCGGCGATCATCCCCAGGAACGTGCGCCACGAGTTCAACCCGATCGGCATCGGGTCGGGCCTGTCGACCAAGGTCAACGCCAACATCGGCACCTCGGGCCATCACCAGCAGCTGCACGAGGAGGTGGAGAAGCTGCGGGTGGCGATCGCCTGCGGCGCCGAGATGGTCATGGACCTGTCCACGGGTGACGAGCTGGACTACGTGCGCGGGGAGATCCACAAGCGCTGCTCCGTCATCCTGGGGACGGTGCCGATCTACCAGGCCGTCGCCGACCGCAAGTCGGTGTACGACATGACGGCCGACGACCTGTTCGAGGTGATCGAGAGGCACGCCACGGCCGGCGTCGATTTCGTCACGGTCCATTGCGGCGTCACCCGCGAGGCGGTGCGCCGGGTGGACGCGGACGGGCGCATCGCCGGCATCGTGTCGCGCGGCGGATCGATGCTGGCCTCCTGGATCGCCCGGACGGGCGAGGAGAACCCGCTGCTGAGCCAGTTCGACCGCCTCCTCGATATCGCCTACGAGTACGACATGACGCTGTCGCTGGGGGACGGCATCCGGCCGGGGGCAACCGGCGACGCCACGGATGCGGCGCAGATCACCGAGCTTCTCACCCTGGGGGAACTGACGCGCCGGGCGCACGCCCGCTCGGTCCAGGTGATGATCGAGGGGCCGGGGCACGTGCCGATCGACCAGATCGAGGCCAACGTGAAGCTGGAGAAGAGGATCTGCCGGGGCGCGCCGTTCTACGTCCTGGGGCCGCTCACCAGCGACATCGGGGCGGGCTACGATCACATCACCGGCGCCATCGGCGGCGCGGTGGCCGCGGCGGCCGGCGCCGACGTGCTCTGCTACCTGACGCCGGCGGAGCACCTGAGACTGCCCACGATCGAGGACGTCCGCGACGGCGTGATCGCCACCAAGATCGCGGCCCACTCGGGAGACCTGGCCAAGGGGGTCTTCGGCGCCAAGGAGCGCGACGACCAGATGTCGCTGTACCGCAAGCAGCTCGACTGGGAGGGGCAGTACCGGCTGGCCCTCGACCCGGAGAAGGCGCGCGCGCTGCGCATGATGAGCGAGGACTACGACAAGGGGGTCTGCACGATGTGCGGGACGCTGTGCTCGATGGCCCTGGAGAACAGGCGGTACCAGACGGGGGAGCTGCTGACGACGCCGGAAGACCAGGCCACCCACCGCCACGTCCGGGTGGGGTCACCGGCCTACCGCAAGGCGCGGGAGGTCAGCCACTGATCACGCGCCGGCCGGCCGCTCTGCCCCGCCCGCGCGGGGCCGGGGAGTGGCGATGAACCCTCTGCAGAAACGCTACGTCGAGAGGAGCGGCCTCGGGCAGATCGCCGCCAGGGTCCTCGCGGGCGCGCGCCTCGACCGGCAGGACGGGCTGACCCTCTGCCGCCACCCCGATCTGCTCGCGGTCGGCGCCCTGGCGAACCACGTGCGCGAGGCGCGGCACGGAAACATCGCCTACTACGTCGTGAACCAGCACATCAACCACACCAACGTCTGCGTGGCGGGGTGCAAGTTTTGCGCCTTCTACCGCACCGCCAGACAGCCCGATGCCTACGTCCTCTCGCCCCAGGACGTCGAGAGGCGGATGCTGGAGCACATCGACCAGCCGATCCGCGAGATCCACATGGTCGGCGGGATCAACCCGGCCCTGCCGTTCAGCTACTACACCGACATCATCCGGACCATGAAGCGCGTGCGGCCGGACGTGCACGTGAAGGCGTTCACCATGGTCGAGATCGCCGCCATGGCCGAGAACTTCGGCATGACGGTGGAGCAGGTCCTCCTGGGGCTCAAGGAGGCGGGATTGGGATCGATCCCCGGCGGCGGCGCCGAGATCCTCACGGATCATGCCCACCAGGTCCTGTTCAAGGGGAAGATCGACCACCGCGCCTGGATCGAGATCGCCATGACCGCCCACCGGCTCGGATTGAAGAGCAACGCCACCATGATGTTCGGGCACGTCGAGACGCTGGAGGAGCGCATCGACCACATGATCCTCCTGCGGGAGGCGCAGGACGGGACGGCGGGCTTCATGGCGTTCATCCCCCTCGCCTTCCATCCGGAGAACACGCGCCTGGCGCACCTCCCCAAGCCGTCCGCCGCCGAGGAGCTGCGGATGCTCGCGGTGGGCCGGCTTATGCTCGACAACTTCCCGCACATCAAGGCGTACTGGATCATGATGACCCCGAGGGTCGCCCAGGCGGGCCTCCACTTCGGCGCGGACGATCTCGACGGCACCGTGGTGACGGAGGAGATCTACCATCGCGCCGGATCGACATCGCCCCAGATGGTCAGCACGCGCCAGCTCATCGACCTGATCGAGGAGGCCGGGCGGGTGCCGGTGGAGCGGGACACGCTGTACAACCCCGTCAGCCAGGAGATCGGCCGGGACCCGGCCGGTCGTCGCGTACCCAGGGCCCGGCCTCCTCACGAGGGGACGGCCACGGACCTGGGGGTCTCCCCCTAGGAAGGCGGCCGGTCCGGGAAGCGCGCCGGAGGAGTCGCGCAGGCGGAGGGGTGCGCCGTGCTGGTCCACGTCAACGGGCGGCTGGTGGAGGAGGCGGAGGCGCGCGTCTCCGTCTTCGACCGCGGCTTCCTGTTCGGCGACGGGATCTTCGAGTCGATGCGCGCCGTCTCCGGGTCGGTCTTCCGCCTGGAACCCCACCTCGGGCGCCTGCGGAACTCGGCGTCGATCATCGGGCTGACCCTCCCTTCCCCGCCGCGGGCGATCGGCGTGGCCGTGCGCGAGACGCTCGCGCGGAACGGCCTGCGGGACGCCCGCGTCCGGGTCACGGTCACGCGCGGGCCGGGGCGGCCCGGCGAGTACGTCGAGGCGCCGGGACCTTCCACGATGGTGATCGCCGCCTCGCCGTTCACCGGGCTCGATCCGGCGTTCTACGAGAAGGGCGTGGAGGCCGCCATCCCGCGCCGGCGGCAGGTTCCGCGCGAGGCCCTCGACCCCGCCATCAAGTCGATCAGCCGCCTGAGCGCCGTCCTGGCGCGCCGCGAGGCCCGGGATCGGGGCGCCTTCGAGGCGATCCTCCTGGACGGCGAGGGGAACCTCACCGAGGGGACGGCGAGCAATCTGTTCCTCGTCCAGGGAGGCACTCTCCTGACTCCCCCCGCCCCGCAGGAGGGGCTCCCCGGGGTGACGCGCGAGGCGGTGATCGGGCTGGCGCGGGAGGCGGGGCTCCCCGTCGCCGAGCGGCGTCTCCCGGAGGGCGCGCTCGCCTCCGCCGAGGAGGCGTTTCTCACCAATACCTCCTGGGAGGTCCTGCCGGTGACGCGCGTCAATGGTCGCGCCGTGGGGCAGGGGAGGCCCGGCCGCGTGACCGCCCTCCTGCTGGATCGCTACCGCGACCTCGTGCGCCGGGAGTGCGGCCGTGGCTGATCCGCTGGTGCCGGTGGCGTCCCCGGTGCGCGCCGTCATCGAGCCGTTCGACCGCTGGATCGATCCGCTGGAAGCGCTCCAGGGGTTCCGCGGGACGGCGCACCCGGTCCTCCTGCACAGCGGGCTGCGCGGGCACCCGGCGTCGCGCTTCTCGATCCTCTCGTGCGACCCGATCCTGCTCGCCGCGTTGCGCGGCGGCGAGGCGATCCTGACCTGGCGGGAGGCAGCGGGCCCGCGGGAGGAGAGGCGCCCCCTCCACGACCCTCTCGACTTCCTGCGGGCGCTCGCCCCCCAGGGGACGGTGCGGCGATCGGCCGAGGGCCTGCCGTTTCTCGGCGGGGCGATCGGCTACCTGGGGTACGGCCTGAGACGCTGGATCGAGAGACTGCCCGCCTCCCCTCCGGATCCGCTGGGCCAGCCGGAGGCCTGGTTCGGTCTCTATGACGGCGCGGTGATCTTCGATCACCGGGAGGGGCGCGCCGTCCTGGTGGCGACCGGGATCGGCGGGCCGGAGGGGGCGCCGCGCGAGGAGCGCGCGCGGCGCCGGCTCGGCCGGCTGCGCGGCCTCGTGGAAGCGGCCGGGTCCCCGGGCGCCGGGAGCCGCCGCCCCCCGCGACCGCCCGGAGCGGAGGGCGCGTCCCCGCTGCGCGCCGTCCCGCACATGGGCCGGGTCGACTACCTGGCGCGGGTCCGGCGCGCCCTCGACTACATCGCCGCGGGCGACATCTACCAGGTGAACCTGTCGCACCGGATCGAATGCCCCCTCCCCGGCGATCCGCTGACCTTGTTCATCGACCTGTCGCGGCGCAATCCCGCTCCGTTCGCGGCCTACCTCGACGGCGGCGACTTCCAGGTGGTGTGCGCCTCGCCGGAGCGGTTCGTGGCGCTCGCGGGGGACCGGGCCACCAGCAGCCCGATCAAGGGGACGCGGCCGCGGGGCCGCGGAGCGGAGGAGGACGCGCGGCTGGCGCGCGAGCTCCTGGAGAGCCCCAAGGACCGCGCCGAGAACGTGATGATCGCCGATCTGGTGCGCAACGACCTGGGGAGGGTCTGCCTGCCGGGGAGCGTGCGGGCCGAGACGCTCTGCGGCCTCGAATCGTTCGCCACGGTGCACCACCTGGCGTCCACCATCTCGGGCCGCCTGCGTCCCGATCGCGACAGGGTCGATCTCCTGCGCGCCCTCTTTCCAGGCGGCTCGATGACCGGAGCGCCCAAGGTGCGGGCGATGGAAGTGATCGACGAACTGGAGGCGGAAGAGCGAGGGATCTACTCGGGAAGCATCGGCTACCTGTCACTCGACGGCGGCATGGATTTCAATATCGTCATCCGCACGATCGTCTGCGCGGCGGGGAGGGCCCACCTGCGCGTCGGCGGGGGGATCGTCGCCGACTCCGACCCGCGCGCCGAATACCGGGAGACGCTCGACAAGGCCAGGGCGCTCCTGGATGTCCTGAACGCCGGCCTGCGGGAAGACTAGAAGCTGCAGTTGAAGGTGATGGCGGCCCAGTCGTCCCCGTCGCGCGACCGGCCGCCATTCAGGGCCGCCCGGCTGCGGGGTCCCAGGGGCCGCTCGAATGACAGGCGCAGCGACCCGTCCAGCACCGGCACCTCCAGGCGCCCGCGGATCCCGAGGAACTCCGTCTTCATGACGATCCTCGGGTGCGCCCCCAGCCTCAGGCCGAGGTTGCCGTGGAACGCCGGGACATCGCGCGGCGCGCTCCCGTCTCCGGCCGCCTGCGCCGCCTGGACCAGGTCGTTCCGCGCGGAGGCGGGCCGGCCGGACCCCAGGCGCAGGCCTCCGAGGTCGTCCAGCCAATCGAGAAACCCCTCGAGCCCCAGGGACGTCCTCGCCAGGTGTTCGACCTGATCATCGAGCGTCTTGTCAAGGGCGCGGGTGAAGATCCTCTCCGCCTCGCGGGCGCGCTGGTCCTCCCCGGCCGAATCGAGCGGGAAGCGCTCGCCCGACCCGTCGAACAGATGCTCGCCGCGGTAGCGGCGCGCCTCCCTCACCATCCGCGCCATCAGGCGATGGGAGAATCCCGAGATGCGCGGTGGCACGGCCGTCAGGGAGCCGGCGCCCGGTGCGGGGAGGCCGGTGCCGCGGAAGGTGACCGGCCAGGCGACAGGCTTTCCCAGCGCGCTTCTGGCGCTGAAGTCGAGTCGAACCCGGTCGGGAAGCGGGGAGGGCTCGAGAGGAAGGGAAACGGCGGGACGCAGCTCCTCCGCGCCCGCCTGGTGAATCGCCGGGGAGACGACGGCCCCTGACCCCGCTCCCGGGGAGTCGGCTGCGAGCGTCGCAGCGCACGAGGCAAGGACTCCCAGAGCCACCCCGCCCTGACGCCAGGCGCCCGGTTTCATCCGGCCCAAACCCCTCTGCTCCGCTCTCATGACGCTCGCCCTCGCCCGCTCCCCCCGACCCTCGTATGGAGGATCGCCGGGCCCCGGAAGGGGGGTCGCCCGGCTGTCCAGATCGCGGACACCCTTTGGCGCCGAAGGCCGATGTCGGGGAAATGGGGCATGGTCGAATGTACGGGCGATCCCTCTGGAAGTCAAGCACGACAACGGGTTCGGAGGAGTCAGTCCGGCGGCGGCGGAACCAAAGCGGCGCCAGCGGGCCGACGCGGCCCGGAGGGGGCGGCAGTGCCGGGTGCTATAATCCGCGCCCGTCTCCGGAGGGACCCGCGTCCCCTGGAACGGAGGGGGGCGTGACCAGCACCTCAGTCCTTCTGTTCCTGTCGTCGTGCAGCACCGCCATCACCCACGCGCTGATCCCCGATCACTGGCTGCCGTTCGTCCTCCTGTCGCAATCGCAGCGCTGGAGCGATCGGCGGACGGCCGTCCTCACCGGTCTGGCCGGCCTGCTGCACGTCCTCATGTCGATCGTCCTCGGCGGCTTTGCGATCGCGGCCGGTTCCGGGTCGGCACAGGACCTGGCGGAGCGCGCCGGCCGTCCGATCGGCTTCCTGGCCGGCCTCCTGCTGCTTCTCTTCGGCCTGGCCTACGGCCTCTGGTCGCACCTGCGTGAATCGCGGGCGCACGCGTCCCCCGGCAATCCCGCCGCGCGCCCGGGTCACGTGCATGCGCACGGACACCTGCTGGAGCGCTGGTTCCGCGGTGCGCTGACGGGTGGAGCGCTCGTGGTGATCATCGGCATCAGCCCCTGCGCCCTCCTCGCGCCGATCCTGTTCGCCGCCTGGTCGGAGGGGCCCGGTGCCATCCTGGCGGCGGCCTTCGGCTTCGCCCTGTGCACGATCGGGACGATGGTCGGGGCGACGCTGTTCGCCCGGCACGGAATGCGCCGTCTGGAGTTTCCCTTCCTGACCCGCTACGGCGACCTCATCAGCGGGGCCATGCTGGCCGCCATCGGGGTCTTCCTGATGCTCTTTGAGAGTTGAGACGCAGGTGGCGATCTCGACGAGGGCGCGTCCTTTACTTGCCGCGGTGATTCTGGTATAAACCGCGGCGGTCGTCCCGGTCGCGTCCGCGCCGCGCAGGGCGCGTCGCTCCACGTGAGGACAGGTGATGACGCTCCTGACGATCCGCGAGGCGGCACAACTCGTCGGCAGGACCCCCGCCACGATTCGTCGCTATATCCGCTCCGGACGCCTCGCCGCCGCCAAGGAAACGGGCAAGTTCGGGGAGGAATACCGGATCCGCCGGGAGGATCTGCTGGCGCTCGGCTTCGCGCCCACAGCGGCGGAGACGCGCACGGAGCTGGTCCTGAGCGCGGCCCCGCCGCCCGCCTCGATGGAGTCGATGGTGCCCGCGTCCCTGTTCAACGACCTGCTCATGAAGCACGAGCAGATGCTCGTGCAGTACGGGATGATCCGCGCCGGAGGCCAGAAGCTTCTGGAGTACAAGGCCGAGGCCGAAGCGAAGGACGAGGCGCTGAACAGGGCGAGCGAGGGCTACCGGGCGCTCCGCGCCAGGGCCGTGAAGGAGATCCGGTTCCTGCGCAAGCACCTGCGCCAGGCGGAGATCGAGGTCGAGGACCGCAACATCGAGATCGTCCTCCTGCAGGAGAAGGTCAAGAGGCTCGAGAAGGCTGCCGCCAACGCCGCGTCGATCGACAGCTTCGACAAGAAAGTGGTGGAGATCCGCCAGAAGGAGCGGGCCATCGCCCAGCTCCAGGCCGCCGACCCGGCGCCCCCGGTCTACGGGCCGCCCGGACCCTGGGTCGAGAGCTTTCCTCCGGGCGAGCGGGGGGAAGACAACTGATCAGGCCGGCCCGCCCCGGCGCGATCTGCGAGCGGCCTGGCGGACGCTGGAGCGCTGGCCGGCACGCGGATCGGGAAGGACGCCTCGCTTCCTGGCAGGGGCGGCCGGGGAGGGGCCGAGGCCCCCTCCGGCGGCGGGAGAGCGGATTGGACGCCGTGCCTCCGACGGCTTCTCGTTCCCGGACGTTGTCTGGCACCTTTCGAGTATCGTGTGGATCACCTTCGCCTTGAGCACCGCCGTGACGTCCTCCGGGCGCGCGCCGTCTTTCGAGACGCGCCTTCGAATATAGGGGCGGCGAGGGGCCGATCAAGGAGGCGCCCGTCCGGCCCGTTGTTCGAGTACGTTCCTGAAATGCGCCAGCACGGATGCCGTCTCGCGTGGAGCCTCCACGCGGCCGGCCTGGCCGCCGTCGGCCTCGTCTCGTTTCATCTTGCGATCCCCGGGGAGGCGGTGCCGTCGGACCTGGTTCTCTTCGACGCTCCGCGAGGATCGTGGCTGGGGACGATCCGGTCCGACGCCGCGCCGGTCGTACTCGAGGAGCGGGACGGCTGGCGGCGGGTCCGGGTTGAGGGATGGATCCCGGGCACCGGCACGGGAGATGCTGCGGGCCCGCCCGAGGGGGGGCCGGCGCCCGCAGCGGGCGCGGTCTCCGGAGGAGCCGTCATTCGTGGCGTCCTTCCATCGGATGGCGGCGCCGATCCCGCCGGCGCCGGGATGATCGTGTTCCTGGTCTCCGATCCGGAGGCGCTCGATCGGGAGCACGGGAAGGCCGGAGAGGAGTGCCGCGGTCAGGTGAACGACCGCCGCGAGCGGGTCATCGCGCTGCGGGGGGAGCTCGACAGGGCGCTGAACTCCTCCAGCAACTTCCGCGTCGCGGCCCAGCGGAACGATCGGCTCAAGGCCCAGGTCGAGGCCGCGGAGCGGGATCTCCGGGAGCGGCTGGGCGCCTGCCGAAGACGGGCGGTGGCGATGGTCCTCGAGCGCGCCGTGCGGCGGACGGCGCCCGACGGATCGGGGCGCTTCGAGTTCAACGCCGTCGCTCCCGGCCGCTACAGGGTGATCGCCGTGGAGCCGGGCGGAGCGGCCCCGGTCTCCTGGTCCTTCGAGTGCAGCGTTGCCGGATCGGAAACGAAGGAGATCGATCCGCGCTCCGACCGCTCCCCCGTGGATCTCTACCGGGACCTGCACGTCACCGGCGGGGCAGGACAGGCTAGGTCTTGAGGCTCACGATCGTCACCCCCGCTCCGCCCTGGTCGGCGGGCGCGCTCGTGAACTTTTCGACGTGGGGGTGCCGCGCCAGGAACTCGGCGATGGCGCGCTTCAGGCGTCCCGAACCGACGCCGTGGATGAGGCGCACCGGCGTGAGGTCCGCCAGGCAGGCATCGTCCAGGTACTTGTCGACCACGGACAGGGCCTCATCCACGGTGAGGCCGAGCAGCCGGATCTCGCCCGGGGCCTCGCCCGCCGGCCGGCGCTCCAGCCGGACCCCCTTCGGCAGGCGCATCCCCGGGGTCGCGGCGCCGCCCCCCGCGGGCTCGGCGCGGCACTCGTTCACGGGCACCGTCATCCGCTTGCCGCCGGCCAGGATCACCACGCGCTGACCCCGCAGCGACTCCACGGTTCCGCGCAGGCCCATCCCCTCCACCATGACCTTGGCGCCGGGGGCCAGTCGTTCCGGCGGCTCCCCGCCGGGGGATCCGGTGATCTTGCGGATAAGATCGCGGGCCTCGGCGCGCAGGCGCGCGGCGGCCTTCGCCTCCTCCCGGCGCATCGCCAGGGCGAGGTGGCGGTCCTCGAGCGAGGCGAGGTAGCGCTCCCCCCCCTCGCGCATCGAGCGGAGGGCCAGTTCGATCTCCGCGATCACCGCCCGTCGCTGCTGCTCTTCGCTCGCCCTTAGCCTCTCCGTCGTCTTCTGCCTCTCCGCCTCGAGGCGCGCCCGTTCCTCCTCCGCCTGCCGCAGGCGGCGCTCGAGGTCCGCCGTCATCTCCTGGAGCCACGCCAGGTAGGAGGCGACCATCTCCCCGGAGCGGCCGCGGCGCGTCCGCGCCGCCGCGATGAGGGCGGCGGGGACCCCCAGGCGCTCGGCGATCTCGAGCCCCCCGCTCCTTCCCGGGAGGCCCGGCATCAGGCGGTAGGTCGGGGTGAAGGTGGCCTCGTCGAGCTCCATCGCCGCGTTGGCGCATGACTGCGTTGTTGCGGCGTACGCCTTGAGCGCCTCCAGGTGAGTCGTGGCGATGACGGTCGCTCCCTTCTCCCTGAAGTGTTCGACGATGGCGATCGCCAGGGCGGCCCCCTCCTCGGGGTCCGTCCCGGTCCCGACCTCGTCCAGGAGAACCAGGCCCGGCGGCTCGAGGGCGGACGCGATCTCCGAGATCGTCTTCATGCGGGCGGAGAAGGTGCTCAGGCGCTCGGGGATCGACTGGCGGTCCCCGATGTCGATGAAGATCCCGCGGAACACCGGCAGCGCGGCGCGCGCCGCCGGCACCATCAGGCCGCACTGGGACATGAGCGCCGCGAGGCCGACGGTCTTGAGCGCCACGGTCTTGCCGCCGGTGTTCGGCCCGCTGATCATCATCACGCGCGTGCCGGGCGGCACCCGGAGATCGAGCGGGACGATCCGGCCTCCCTCCGAGCGCAGGCTCTCCTCCACCAGCGGGTGGCGCGCCTCCTCCAGCGCCAGCCCGTCCTGCACCGTCTCGGCCAGGCGTCCCCCGAGTTTCCGTCCGAGCCGCGCCCGGGCCATGACCAGATCCAGCCGGCCGATGCCGCCCACGAGCGCCCTCAGCTCGGCCAGCCGCCCCCTCAGGAGGTCGCTGTACTCCTGGAGCAGCCGCTGCACCTCGGCCGCCTCGCGATCGCGGAGGGTCACGATCTCGTTGTTCAGATCGACCGTCTCCATCGGCTCGACGAAGACCGTCGCGCCGCTTCCCGAGACCCCGTGAACGATCCCGGCGAGGGCGGCGCGTGCCTCGGCGCGGATCGGGATGACGTGCCGCTCGCTGCGGATGGAGACGAACGTGTCCTGCAGGGCGCGCGCGACCTCAGGCCGATCGACGATCGCGTCGAGGACCAACTTGAGGCGCTCGTTCCGCCTGCGGATCTCCTGCCGGACCGAGTGCAGGTCGTCGCTCGCGCGATCTTCCAGTTCCCCCGTGGTGGCGACCTTGCCGTCGAGGAAACGGATCAGGTTGCCGAGGTCGGGCAGATCGCGGGCCAGGTCCCAGAGGCGGGGGTACTCCGCCCGCCCTTCCGTCAGGAAGGACTTCAGCGATCGACCGGCCTTCATGAGGCTCAGGAGGTCCAGCACCTCGAGAGGCGCCAGGATGCTCCCATCGATCTCGAGGCGATCGAGGAGGGGGCCAGGGTCGGGGATCGTCCCGAACGGCAGCGATCCCCTGCGGTCGAGGTGCCGGGCGGCCTCGGCCGTCAGCGTGCTCTCCCGCTGCACCCCCCCCTCTTCGCGCTCGGGGCGCAGGGCCAGGGCGAGCCCTCCGCCGGGGGGCGTGGTCGTCTCAGCCGCCAGGAGGGCGAGGACCTGCTGGAACTCAAGGGCCACAAGGACTTTCTCGTCCACCGGCGCGCCTACAATAAATTGCGTTTTCTTCTTGACAGAGCCCAACAGGTTGGGTAGAGTCCCTGTACCGGTAAGTTTCCCAAGCGAGTGAACAGGGAATGAACCTCTATGGATCCGCAGGGGCAACCAGGGGTCAGGAGCCGCCCGGTCCGCAAGGCTGGAGCAGAGGGCCGATGAGACCAGGGCCCGGTTCACGACCTCCGGAGGAGAACTTTTGAGATTCCCGGAACTGCCCGCCCACCTGAAGTTGACCACCACCCGGAGACCTTTCCACAACCATCCCCACACACCTGCTGGAAGCGTGTTCTCCCAGCTCTGCGTTCGTCAACCTCAGCAGTCGGAACACGGGCAGTTCCGGGAATAGCATCTCGCCCTCGCGGCGTGGATCGTCCCGCCCCGCGCGCCGGATCGGCGCTTTCGGTTGGAGCGGGCGTCATCGCCGAAGTATAATTCCGCGCCTTTCACGGAGGACCTCCCGGCCCGGACCCGGCTCAATCTACCACAGCCGGCCGGGGCGCGGACGATAGGGAGACTCGATGAGACCACCTGCATTGCGGCGGCTGGCGTGGGCGTGCGCGGTCGCGGCGACGGCGGCCGCCGGGCTCCCTCGGGCCGCGGCCCCCCCGGAGACGTCCGGCGCGCCCGCCCTGAAACCGCCGACCATCCGGGCTCCGGTCATGCCGGAGAAGCCGGAGAGCGGCAAGGGAAGACTGACCCTGGCGTTTTCGGGCAACCGGCGCTGGTGCACCTTTCCGGACGACAGGCTGATCCGGCCGCCCCGTCCACCTCTGCCGCGCGCGGAAGAGAAGGATGAGGTTTTCACCTTCGGCTACCAGTTCATCGTGTCGGCAATCAAGAGGGGCGAGGCCGATACGCCCCTCATGCTCTTCGAGTCGCCGGTCATCCGCACCGCCACCTGGCGTCCGGCGTCCAAGGCGGGGATCGATCTGAGCCGCGGGCCCGAGTTCCCCATGGTAAGCGGCGAGGCTCCGCCCTCGAAAAGATCCCGGCGCGTGACGCCCAACACGCTCGTGCCCTACTGGCAGGAGCACAACAGGTGCACCACGTTTCCCGAGCGCCTCGACTTCGACCTCGCCCCGGGAACCTACGACATTTACATCGCCTTCGACCTGCTGAACCGGCAGGGGGGCTGGGCGCACCGCATGACGGCCTACTTGACAGACGTCGAGGTCGAAGCGGGTCGCCGGACCAGGTTGAACGGCAGGCTCCACCAGAAGAGCGGCGAAGAGAGGGAGCTCGATCTCCTGTCCGCGACCCTGCTCTCCGAGAGCGGGGAGGCCTCGCCGGGAGCGGGCGACCCTTGAAGGGTCGTCACCTGGCCCTCATCGCCTGCCCGGTCGTCGCCGTTCTGCTTTACCTGCCCACGCTGGCGCACGACTTCGTCTTCGACGACCGGGCCGTCATCGGGCTCAGCCCGCTCCTGCAGGACGCCGGGTCGCTGCCCCGTCTCCTGGCGACTCCCTACTGGAACACGCCGCGGGAGAACCGCCTGCTGTACCGTCCCTTGACCAGCCTGACTTTGGCGATCGACCGGGCCGTCGCCGGCGGGATACGTCCCTTCTGGTTCCACCTGGTCAACGCCCTGCTTCACGGGTGCGCGACGTTCCTGGTGACCCTCCTGGCGCTGGAAATTCTCCCAGGCCTCCGGGCGCCCGCCGTCGCGGGCCTCCTCTTCGGGCTCCACCCGGTGCACGTCGAGGCGGTGGCGGGGATCGTCGGCCGCTCCGAGGTGCTCGCCGCCTGCGGCGCGGTGGGCGCCGTGCTCGGCCACCGGGCGGCGCTCTGCAGCCCCGGCCGCCGGGGCATCCTCTGGATGTGCGTGGCCTGGGCCTGCTGCCTGGTCGGGGTCATGGCGAAGGAGTCCGCCGTCGCGGCCCCCGCCCTCTGCCTCCTCCAGGATGTCGCGTTCCCGGGAGCGACGCCGCCCTCGCGCCGCCGGCGCTCCGCCTTGTACGCGGGCTACGCCGCCGCCGTGGGGCTCTACCTGGCGGCGCGCCTCGCCGTCCTCGGGACGCTCGGGGTCGGCCGCCCGATCCCGTTCGTGGACAACCCGGCGGCCGCGGCGGGCGGGATCGCCGGCCGCCTCACGGCGCTCGCGACGGTGCCGCGGTACGCCATCCTCCTTCTCTTTCCGGCGCGCCTGTCGGCCGACTATTCCTTCGATCAGATCCCGGTGGTCCGCTCCCTGGCGGACCCCTGGGCGGTCTCCGGGATCCTGCTGGTCCTGGCTGTCGCCGGCGGCGGGGCGTGGATCCTGGGGCGCTACCCGGCCTGCGGCTTCGGGCTCCTGTGGATCGCGACGAGCGCCGCCCTCACCTCCAACCTCCTGATCTTCATCGGGACGATCATGGCGGAGAGGCTCATGTACCTGCCGAGCGCCGGGCTCTGTCTCCTCTTCGGGTGGGGGGTCTCGGAGGCCTGCAGACGCGGCCGCGGCAGGGCGGGGGTCGTCGTGGCGACGATCGCGCTGGCCGCCTGCGCCTCCCGGTCCTGGGCGCGGATCCCGGAATGGAAGGACGACTTCCGGCTTTACAGGAGCGCCGCCCGCGTGTCGCCGCGCAGCGCGCGCATCCGCTACAACCTCGGGAACGCCTACCTCCGGGGCGGGGAGTATCGCGAGGCGGAGGGGAATTACCGCGCGGCGCTCGCCATCTATCCCGAGTTCGGCAGCGCCCGCGTCAACCTGGGGATGGCCCTCCTGAAACTGGGCCGGCCTCTAGAGGCGCGCGACCTGCTCGCCGACGCGGTGGAGCGCGAGCCCGGGAGCGCGGAGGTCGCGGTCAACCTCGGGGCTGCCCATCGGGCCCTGGGGGACGACCGCCGGGCCGAGGCCGAGTTCCGACGCGCCCTGTCGCTCGATCCGGGCGAGGCGCAGGCCTGGAACAATCTCGGGTCCGTCTACCAGGCCAGGGGCGATACCGCCCGGGCGATCGAGCATCTCCAGGAAGCGGTCCGCCTCAGGCCGCAGACGGCGATCTTCCGGATCAACCTGGCCGACGCCCTGATCGCCGGCGGGCGCGTCCTGGAGGGCGGGGAGCAGTTCGAAGCGGCCCACCGGCTGGAGCCCGACCTGGCGGAATCCCACCGAGGCCTGGGCGAGATCGCCCTGCAGCGCGGCGACGCGGTCGCCGCGGAGCGGGAGTTGCGCCTGGCCGCCGACGCACGGGAGCCTTCGGCCCGGGCGGCCAACTTCCTGGGCTACCTGCTGGCCCGGCGCGGCGACTACGAGGGGGCGGCGGCGTCCTACGCCGAGGCGGTGCGCCTCGACCCCTCGCTGGCCGACGCGCACCGCAGCCTCGGCCTGCTGTACGCGCGGGAACTCGGTGAGCCCGCCCGAGCCGCGCGGCACCTGGAAATGTCGCTTGCGCTGGACCCGCGGCAGGCGGGAGCGGACGATCTCCGGAAGCTGCTTCGGGAGTTGGGGCGGTGAGGAGGGTCGCGGGAGCCGCTAGTTGCCGCGCGGGGCGGTCCTGGCCTCGGCCTTCCGGGCGGGCTGCGGCGCGCTCTTCATGGCCGCCAACTCCTCCTGGATCATCTTCTTGAACGCCTCGAAAGCCTCGGCGGCCGAGCCGTACCTGGCCCGCTTGCCGTTCACGAAGAGGGTGGGAGTTCCGATCACACGGGCCGCGGCCCCGTCGGCGATGTCTTTCTGGACCGCCATCTCGTGCGTGCCCAGCTGCATCGCCTTCTCGAACTCCTTCATGTTCAAGCCGATCTCCCTGGCCCACTTCTTGATGTTCTCCTCGTTGATGGCGCTGAAGTTCTGGAACAGCTTGTCATGTATCTGCCAGAACTTCCCCTGATCGTGCGCCACCAGGGACGCCAGGGCGGCCTGTCGGGCGTACTGATGGATGTTGAGCGGGAACTGCTTGTAGACCAGTCGGACGTCCTTGGGGAAAGCCTTCAGGATCTGGTCGAGGGCGGGCTGGATCCCGGCGCAGTACGGGCACTGGAAATCCGAGAACTCCACGATGACGACCGGGGCATCCCTGGGCCCGCGCACGGGGCTCTTCCCGATGTCGATGTTGTAGACCGCGTCGCCATCCTCCGGCAGCCTGGCCTCGATAAAGGTGTCGGCCTTGGCCTTCAGGATACGCACCACCTCGGTCTCCGTCTTTCCTTCGCGGAGAGCGTCATTGATGGTGCGGGCGAAGATCAGGCTGCGCCGGCAGGAGGAGTCCTTCTCACGGCAGACGGCGATGGTCATCTTGCAGCCGCAGTTGCAGTTCTGCTCGCTCATCACCTTGAGCGCCGTCTTCTTCTGCGCCTCCGACATCCCGCTGAAGTCCACCTCCTTGATCTTGGACAGATCGATGGCCTGTGCCTGGTTCCAGGCGAAGCCGAGGGCCATCACCCAGGCAAACAAGAAGGGTCGCACGAAGCGCTGCAGGTTCGGTTGCATGACCTCCTGATTCTACGCGGCGATCCTCAAAAGTCAAGGAAAGGACCGGGCGGGGCATCCTACCTCCCTCCCGGGAATCCCTCCGCGCCGCGCCCCGCGACCCGGAGGCGGGGGCCGGACCGGAACCCGGGGATGCCTCGGGCGTCTACGTCCTTGCGCCGCGCGGAAGCGGAACTATATTAAGGGTTTGCCGGCCCAGACGACCGGGAGGTTGACTTGACCCAGCGGGAAGGCACGGAGACGGCCGAGCGGGCGGGCGGCAAGACAGTCCGCCTCGCTCTGCGCTGGATGCTCATCCTGGCGACCGCCTGCCTGCTCTTCCCGCCCGGCGTCGCCTTCCGCCTCGGGAGCTTCGCCACCCTGCTGATCCTGGGGTTCGCGGTGAGCAACGCGGTCCTGGGGTTCGTCCCGGAGGCCCTGTTCCGCACCCGGAGCCTCGAGTACCTGATCGTCATTGCCGACACGTTTCTGGTGTCCCTCGGGCTGTTCCACGCCGGCCTGGAGAGCGTCGACCTGCCGCTGGCCTTCTTCCTCATCCTGATGCTCGCCGCCCTCGGTCGCGACCTGCCGCGCATCATGGTCGGGGCCACCCTGGTCTCCGGGTTCTATCTCTATTTGACCCAGAGGCGCGGGGCGGCGGTGACGCTGCCCCTCACGGCCCAGCTCCTGCGCGTGCCGTTCCTGTACGTGGCGGCGCTCTACTACGGCCACCTCGTCAACCAGGCCCGGCTCGAGCAGGAGCGGTCGCGGCGAATCGAGCGCGAGAAGAGCGATCTGCAGGCCCTTCTGGAGATCACCTCGGCCACCGCCTCGACGCTCGATCTCAACGAGGTCCTTTCCCTCATCGTCCAGCGCATCGCCGTGCTCGTGAACGCGCTGCGCTGCTCCATCATCACCGTGGACGAGAAGGACGCCACCTGCAAGGTGCTGGCCAGCAACGACGATCCCAAGGCCGCCGGCATCGTCCTCGACCTGGAGAAGTATCCAGAGGTCCGCAAGGCCGTCGAGACCCGCGAGGCGGTGGTGATCAACGACGTGGCCAGCGAGCCGATCCTGGAGGGGATGAAGGAGACGCTCGAGCGGCTGGGCTTCCGGTCGATCATGGTCGTGCCGATCGTCTTCGGCGACAACCTCCTGGGGATGCTCGTCCTGCGGGCCGCCGGCGAGGAGCGCCGCTTCAGCTCGGAGAGCATCACCGCCTGCCAGGTCGTGGCCAACGCGTCGGCCAACGCCATCAGGAACGCCACGCTCTACGAGCGCATCACCTCGTCCGCGCGCGCGAACAAGGAGACTGCGGACAAGCTGCAGAACATCCTCGACCACTTCCCGGACCTCATTTACACGACCGACATCGAGGGCCGGCTGACCGAGTTCAGCCGCGGCGGGGAGGCCCTGCTCGGCTGGCCGCGGGATGAGGCGCTGGGGCGGAAGTGCGCCGACCTCTATCCCGGCGCGGAGGCCCGCGAGCGCCTGGAGGGCCTGCTCCGCGAGGGGCGGGTGGTGCCGAGCTTCGAGACCACGGTGCGCTGCCGCGACGGATCGGTCCGCGAGGCGCTGATCGCGGCGTCCCTGCTCCGGGACGCCGGGGGAGCGCCGTGCGGGACCGTGGGCATCATCAAGAACATCACCGATCTCAAGGTCGCGCGGCGACAGCTCGTGCAGGCCGAGAGGCTGTCCGCGCTGGGAGAGCTGGTCAGCGGGGTGGCGCACGAGCTGAACACTCCTCTCGCCGGTGTTCTGGGATACGCGCAGCTGCTGCTCACGGGGCCGCTGGACGCGCGCCAGCAGAAGGCGGTCGACCGGATCTTCGAGTCGGCGCTCCGATGCCAGAAGATCGTCCAGAACCTCCGGTCCTTCGCGCGCCGGCACCCGATCGATAAGAAATACCTGGGGCTCAACGGGATCATCGAGAAGACGCTCGACCTCAAGGGCTACCACCTGCGCGTCAACAACCTGAAGGTCGTGAAAGTGCTCGACCCGGACCTGCCGATGACGATGCTGGACTTCAACCAGATCCAGCAGGCGCTCCTCGACATCATCAACAACGCCCAGCAGGCCGTCGCCAGCCACCGCGGGCAGGGCACGCTGACGATCACCACGAAGTCGCGCGACGGCCGGATCCGGCTGGAGATCGAGGACGACGGCCCCGGCATCCCACAGGAGATCCTGGGGAAGATCTTCGATCCCTTCTTCACCACCAGGCCCGTCGGTGAAGGGACCGGCCTGGGGCTCGCCGTCTCGTACGGCATCGTGAGGGACCACGGAGGCCGCATCTGGGCGGAGAGCGAGCCGGGGCGGGGAACGCGCATCTGCGTGGAGCTGCCGGTCGTGCCCGAGGCCGGCGCGGCCGGCGCGGCGGCGGGCCCGGAGGACGCCAGCCGGTCCCTCAGCATCCTGGTCGTGGACGACGAGTCGGTCATCCTCGATCTGATCGTCGACGCGCTCGGGAGCGCCAGCCACAGGGTCGACACGGCCTCCAGCGGCCGGGAGGCCCTGGAGAAGCTGGAGCGCCGCGCCTACGATGTCCTCCTTCTCGACCTGAAGATGCCGGAGATGGACGGCCGGCAGCTCTATGACGCCATCAAGAGCCGCTGGCCGGATCTGAGCCGCCGCATCGTGTTCGCCTCGGGGGACACCCTGCGGCCGGAGACCCAGGGCTTCCTGGCGCGCTCCGGCTGCCCCTGCGTCGACAAGCCGTTCCGGCTCGAGGAGCTGGAGGACACCATCGCCTCGGTGGCGGACGGCGGTTCCCGCCGGACCTTCACCGCGCCGGGCTGAGACCCGCCCGCCCTGCCAGTCCTCCCGATCGGTGCGTGCTATACTCGTGGCGTCGCGCCCGAGGGACGACCGCGCGCGGCCGGAGGCCAGGAGCCCCTCCGCGATCCCCGGACGGGCTCCCAGGCGTGACGGTGGACGGCATGAAGCGACGGCGCGGAAGACTTGAAGGCGGAGCCCTCCTGCGGTTCGGCGTTCTGATCGCGGCGTTGTCGTGCGGCCCGGCGGACGCCCAGAACGAACCGCCGCCCGCGAGCGCCGAGCCGGAGATCCACCCGGAAGCGGTGTCGCCGTTCGAGACGCGCGTCTACAAGCTCAAGCCGAAGAGGCTCTGGAAGGGCCTCCTGGAGGCTCTGGAAGAGGCCGGGTTCCCGCCGGAGGAGATCGACGAGGGCTCCCGGACGATCAAGACCTCGTTCGTCGATTTCAAGCAGAGCGATTACTCGGAGCAGGTCGCCGGTCCGCCGCCGCTCTTCGCTCCCGACTACCACATCCTGCAGATGATCCAGGTCGTGGAAGGGAAGGTGTCGCTGGAAGCGGCGGTTTCGGAGAAGGACCGCGGCTCCGAGCTGCGCCTCCGGGCGCGGATCCTGGTGCAGGGGCTGGACCGCCGCCGCTCCGTCAGGGTCCTGACGGACCGCCGCTCCTCGGGGGTCATCGAGTCCGAGTTCCTGACGAAGCTGGAGGAGAAGCTGGGGCTCAAGCGCCTCTGACCTGGACAGGCTAGGAGGTCCTGTTGCCCGTTCTCTCCCCGTTCCGGGGCCTGTGCTACGACGTCCGCCTGCGGAGCGACCTCGACCGCCTCATCGCCCCTCCTTACGACGTGATCTCCGAGGAAGGCCGTGCCCGCCTGGCGGCCCGCCACCCCAACAACATCGTCCATCTCGATCTGCCGCGGGCGCGCCCGGGGGAGGACCCCTACAGAGCGGCGGCGGATCTCTTGAAGGCGTGGATCGGTGGCCGGATTCTGGTGCGCGACGCAAGCCCCGCCTTCTATGCCTGCGAGCAGCGCTACCGCGCGCCGACGGGGGAGGAGGCGACCCGGCGCGGGTTTTTCGCGCGCCTCCATCTGGAGGAGTTCGGGTCGGGATCGGTCGTGCCGCACGAGAAGACATTCGATCGGCCCCGCGCCGACCGGGAGCGCCTGCTGGCCGCGACCCGCGCCCACCTGAGCGCCGTGTTCCTCCTCCATCCCGACCCGGGCGCGGAGGTGACCCGGCTCATGGAGCGGGCGCTCGCGTCGGGGATCTTCGAGCAGGCGCGGGACGACGAGGGGACGAGCATCCGGGTCGGCCGCCTCGAGGGGGCGGCGGCGGAGTCCCTGGCGCGGCGCCTGGCGGACGCGTGGGTCCTCATAGCGGACGGGCACCATCGCTACGAGTCGGCCCTCGCCTACCACGAGACGCGCCGCGCGCAGGGACGCGACGACGCCGGATTCGTGCTCGCCTTCCTCTGCAGCCTGGAAGATCCCGGCCTGCGGATATTCCCGATCCATCGTCTGGTCCATTCACTCCCCGGGTTCGACGCGGGGCGCCTGCGGGGGCTGCTGGAGAAGACGTTTTCCCTCACCCGCGTCGGCGATCCCGAGGCGCTGCGCGCGGCGCTGGCGGCGCGGCGGGGCCGGCCCGGGGTTTTCGGCCTGGCGCTCGGGGGAGAGGCCGGCTTCCTGCTGGCGCAGTGGAGAGAAGGCGCCGGGCTCGAGCGGCCCGAGATGGCCACCATCCCGGAGTTCCTCCGCCGGCTGGATGGCGTCCTGCTCCATCGCCTGATCCTCGAGGGCATGCTGGGGATCTCGGCCGAGGCGCAGGCCCGGCAGACGCACCTCGACTACGTGAAGGACGATCGGGAGTGGTTCGCACGCGTGCGCGAGGAGGGCCTCGACCTGGGGGTCCTCATGAATCCCACCCGCATCGAGCAGGTGATCGACGTCTCCCGCAGCGGCTATCGCCTGCCGCAGAAGTCGACCTACTTCTACCCCAAGGTCCCTTCGGGCCTGGTGCTCGACCCGCTGGATCCCTGAGCCCTCAGCGGAGCGCCAGCGGGCTCAGCCGCCTGAGGCGCTCCACGACCCCCGCGAGGGCCTCGCCCGCCCTCTCCGCGTCGCCGTCGCGGTTCGCCTCCCCGAACGTGAACATCAGGGCGCCGCGGGCCAGCAGAGGATCCAGCCCGATCGCCTCGAGGACGTGCGAGGGCTTGCGCACGGCCGTGGTGCAGGGGGAGCCGCCGGCGGCATCGATCCCTTCCGCATCGAGAGCGGAGAGCGCCGCCTCCGCGTCGATGCCGCGGACACACAGGCTGAGGTGTCCGGGGACCCGGCGGGCCGGGTGTCCCGTGAGGACGACCTCCTCGATCCGGCGCTGGAGGATCATCCGGAGCCGGCCGGCCCTCGCGGCCGCCCGCGCGGTCCAACCGTCCATACCGGCGGCGGCCAGCCGGGCGGCGGCGCCGCAGCCGACGATGGCCGCCACGGGCTCGGTGCCCGCCCGGAGGCCTCCTTCCTGCGTCCCTCCCTCCACCAGCGGCGCCAGCCGCGTCCCGCACCGGACACGCAGCGCGCCGACCCCCTGCGGGCCGTAGAACAGGTGGGGGGCCAGGGTGACCAGATCCGGCTGGTCGGGGGCTCCCGTCCAGGGGATGGCGCCGGCCGTCAGCGTGGCGTCCGCATGCACCGGGACCCCGTTCTCGTGCGCCACGCGACAGATCTCCGCCAGCGGCTGCACCGTGCCGATCTCGCCGCTGGCATGGGCGACGCTCACAAGGAGCGCCCTTGGCCTCAGCGCTTCCCGGAGGTCGCCCGGATCGAGGAGCCCCTGCCGGTCCACGGGCAGGAGGGCGATCTCGAACCCCTGTCTCTGCAGGGTCCGGAGAGGGTGCAGGACGGAGATGTGCTCGGTGGCCGCGGCCAGCAGCCGCCCGCCCCGGGGTCCGGCCGCCAGCGCGATCCCCTTCAGCGCCAGGTTGTTCGCCTCGCTCGCCGATCCGGTGAAGACGATCTCCTCGGCGGGGGCCCGCAAGAGAGACGCCACGGCCCCCCGCGCCTCCTCGACCGCCTCTCGGGCGGCCGCGCCGCGGCTGTTCGGGCTGGAGGGGTTGCCGTAGCACTCCCCCAGGAAAGGCAGCATCGCCCGCAGGACCTCGGGATGGAGAGGCGTGGTCGAGGCGTGATCGAGGTAGATGCGCTCCATTTCCGGACAGGCTCCTACGCCTGGCCGCGGGGGCCCAGGGACCTGTGGAGGGACCTCAGGCGGCCGAGGGAGAGCGACAGCCTCACCTGGCTCCGCGCCAGGTCGCGGGCCAGTTCGT
>JACQNT010000106.1 GCA_016202915.1 Acidobacteriota bacterium | reverse complement strand
GGTCCAGGTTCCCCGTCGGCTCGTCGGCCAGAAGGATCGAAGGGTTCATGACCGTCGCCCGGGCGATCGCCCCCCGCTGCCGCTCGCCGCCCGAGAGCTGGTCGGGACGGTGAGCGGCCCGATCCGTGAGGCCGACGGACCGCAGCGCCTGCGCGACCCTGCTCCGGCGCTCCGCCGGGCGGACGCCCGCCAGGACCATCGGCAGCTCCACGTTGGCGGACGCGGTCAGTCGCGCGACGAGATGGAAGAACTGGAACACGAAGCCGATCTTCCGGCTCCGCACCTCCGCCAGCTCTTCCTCCGGGAGGGACCCGACCTCGCGCCCGTCGAGAGAGTACGACCCCGCCGTCGGGCGGTCGAGGCAGCCGAGGATGTGCAGCAGGGTCGACTTGCCCGACCCGGAGGGGCCCATGATCGACACGTAGTCCCGCCCGGGGATCGTCAGGTCGACATCCTGCAGGGCCCGGACGATCTGCCCGCCGACCTGGAAGTGGCGGGTCAGCCCGTGGAGCTCGATCACTTCCCCGGCCCGCCCTCTCCGCGGCCGCGGTCCCGGCCCGCGCCGCTCTGCTCGTCCTTGATGGTGGCCCGCGCGCCCGCCTTGACCTCCTCGCGGTCGAGCGACACGACGACCGGGTCCCCTTCCAGCAAGCCCTCCTCGATCTCCGTGTACTCCCAGTTGCGCAGCCCCGTACGCACCTTCCGGTCGGCCAGGTGCCCGTCGTTGAACACCAGGACGCGGTCGCCCTCCAGCAGGGCGTAGGTGGGGACGCGCAGGACGTTCGCCTCGGCGTTCAGGATGATCTCGACGTCGGCGGAGGTGCCGGGGAGGAGCGCGCGGGTGGTGGCGGCGTCCAGGAAATCCACCTCCACCTCGAGCGTCCGGTTCTGCTCCTCGCGGTCCTGGACATAGGGGGCGACGCGCGTCACGCGTCCCTCGAAGGACCTGTCGGGGAAGGGGTCGAGGGTGACGCGGGCGGAGAGGCCCGGAACGATCCGCCCGGCGTCCACCTCGTCCAGTGGGGCGCTGACGTAAATCGAGCTCGGATCGATGATGTCGAACACCGGCGGGATCGGGACGGCTGGAGGCGAGGGGCTCACCCACTCCCCCACCTCGGCATCGAGATCGGCAACGATGCCGTCGAAGGGCGCCCGCAGCACTGATTTGGCGAGGTTCGCCGCGGCCAGCTCGATCGACGCCTGCGCCCGCTCGGCGGCGGCCCGCACCGCCTCGCAGCGCGCCGTGGCCGCCGCGCTCTGGCTCTCCAGGCGATCGAGGATCTCGGCGGAGATGATCCGCTGATCCTGGAGGTCGCGGTTCCGCTCCAGGTCGCGCCGCGCCAGGTCGGCCGACAGGCACGCCTCGCGCGCCGACGCCTGCGCCGTCGCCAGGTCCTGCCGGGCCAGCGCCAGCGACGCCTTCAGGTCGCTGTCGCTGATGCGGAGCAGGACGTCCCCCTTCCTGACCCGGGCGCCGGGACGGAAGCCGATGAACGCCACCCGGCCGCCGATCTCCGGGCTGATCTTCGCCCGCCGCCGCGCCTTGACGGTGCCGGCCTTGCTGTTGGTCACCGTCTCCTCGACCGTCCCGCGGGCCAGCCGGTACACGGTCACCGGGACCGGGGCCGGCCGGAACACGGTCAGACGCAGGGCGATCCCCGCCGCCACCAGGGCGGCCACGATCGCCAGCCTCTTCCACCAGCGCCGCATCGCTCCTCCGCCGGAAAGATCCTCCCGAACGATACCACGCGATCAGGCCCGCCGCACCACTCCGGAACCCTCTCCCGTTCCGCGCTTTCAGGGCTGCGGGTCGATGCGCCAGTCGACGTGCATTCAGCGTCGACCACACGGATCGGGAGGGGCCTCACGCCCTTGCGACGATCTTCGAGGGGTTCGAGTGCGGTAATCTGTCCCTGCGCAGCTTCGCGATCCTGAGGGGGCTCCGGCCTCCGACGGGAAGATGAAGCCGTGCACTTCCTCCAGATCTGGATCGTGCCCGACACCATGGGCCTCGCTCCCGCCTATGAGCAGAAGCGCTTTCCAGAGGAGGATCGGCGGGGAAGGCTCTTCCTGCTGGCCTCGAGAGACGGCCGCGACGGCTCGGTGACCATCCACCAGGACGCCAGGATGTACGGCGGGAGGCTCCATCCGGGCCAGAGGATCGTCCACGACCTCGGCCGCGGGCGCCACGCCTGGGGGCACGTTGCCCGGGGCGCGATCACGCTCAACGGGATCCCTCTCGCGGCCGGCGACGGGGCGGCCATCAGCGACGATGGCGTCCTCACCATCGTCGGGCGGGAGGCCGCGAAAGGCCCGGCGGACTTCCTCCTTCTCGACCTCGCTTGAGGATGCGCCGTCTTCACCCGCCGCCCGCGCCGGGCTTCTCCATGGCCCTCTCCGCTCGTTCCGCCGCCAGCCCTTCCTCCATTTCCTCGATGGTCCGGGGCCAGTCGGCCTTGAGGAGGCGCGACAGGCTCCGGTCGGCCAGGCCGCCCCTCGGCGGCCCGCAGGGGCGGATCGACGGTCCGGAGGAGGAAGGGGCTCGCCAGGCGCACGCTCAGAAGAACGTGGCCGACGATGCGGCTCCGCAGCGCCTCGATGTATACCGTCATGTCGGGCAGTTCGGGCGTCGGTGCCTGCTATGATGTCGCGCGCACGCGGAACTCCCGGGCCCCGCATTGTCGCGCAGGCCACGGGTGACCGTCACGCCGCCGCGGCCCGGGACCCACGATGGAAGCGACTCCG
>JACQNT010000111.1 GCA_016202915.1 Acidobacteriota bacterium | reverse complement strand
GCGGCCGTATCGCCGAGAACGAGAGCGCTCTCTTCGCCGAATGGCAGCTCCTGATTCTTGCCGTACACGTCGTCGGTCGAGGCGTAGACGACCCGGCAGCCGTGGCGACGGGCCGCCTCCAGCACCTGCCTCGTTCCTTCCACGTTGGTCTCGAGGGTGCGAAGTCGCCCGCCGTACCGCGGGAGCTTGTACAGGGCAAAGTGGAGTATCGCCTCCGCGCCGATGCTCGCGGCCCCCACGGCCTCCGGGTCACAGACGTCGCCCTGGATGAACTGGAAGCGCGGGGCGTCGAGCACGGGAGCGAGGTTCCCGAGGTTGCCGTGCGAGAGGTCGTCGAGACCGACAATCTCGTGACCCTTGCGGTGGAGTTCCGCCGCCACATGTGACCCGAGAAATCCGGCTGCCCCGGTGATCAGGACCCGGCCCCCCACGGCCCTATCCCTCGACGCGACCGCGCTGCCAGGCGATGGTCGCCTGCAGCCCTTCAACCAGTGGCACCCGGGCTTCGAACCCCAACAGGCTCCGGGCGAGTGTCGTATCAGGGACGCGCCGCCGCACGTCCTCGTACCGGCCGGCGAAGCTCCGATACGATACGAACTCCAGGCGCGGCGCCCCTTCTCCGGCGAGGGTCCAGATGAGCTTTGCGAGGTCGAGAACGCTGATCTCCTGAGAGTTGCCGATGTTGACGGCCTTGCCGACCGCGTCCGCGCTCTCCAGGACCCGAAGCGTTCCTTCAACCGTGTCGGTCACGTAGGTGAAGCTCCGGGTCTGGAGCCCATCGCCATGGATCGGCAGGGGCTTGCCCTTGAGAGCGCAGCCGATGAAGACGGCCTGCGGACCGCCCCACCACGTGAGGTGCTGCTTGGGGCCATAGCTTCCGAAGTATCGGACGATCGAGACGGGGACTGCGCGCTCTTCGGAATAAGCCAGGCAGAGATGCTCGTCGTAGATCTTGGAGGCGGCGTAGGCCCACCGGGCGATCGATGGCCCGCCCAGCCACAAGTCGGACCGTTCGGAAAACGGGAGCGTCGGGTTCTTGCCGTACACGTCGGAGGTGGAAGCGAAGAGCACCCGCCGCTGGCCGTCGGCGGCGACCCGGAGGATATTCGCCGTCCCCTGCGTGTTGACCTCGAGCGTCTCGCAGCGGTTTCCGTACCGGGGAATCTTGTAGGCCGCGAGGTGGATGATGGCGTCCACCCCTCGCGCGAGGGCCCGGACGGCTTGGAGATCACGCACGTCCGCCTTCTCGAACCGAAAGTGAGGGTGGCCAGCGAATTCGGCGAGGTTCGAGCCGTCAGACTGCGACAGGTTATCGGCTCCGGTGACCTCGTAGCCCCCGCGCAGCAGCCGCTCGAGGAGGTTCGATCCGATGAATCCCGCCACTCCGGTGACGAGCACCCTCACGCGGGTCGCGACCCGTTCGCCAGAATTTCGGCGATCTGCTTCGCGGCGCCACCGTCTCCGTAGAGGGGGCGGCGGGGGCCGCGCGGAACGTGGCTGACGGCGTCGACGATGCGGTCCACCACCACCCCGGCCAGGCGGTTCCAGCCGGCCTGCACCGTCTCCAGCCATTCGGTCTCTTCCCGCAGGGTCACGCACGGCACCCCCAGGAGGTACGCCTCCTTCTGCACCCCCCCGGAGTCGGTGAGGATCAGCCTCGCCGCCTTCTCCAGCATCAGCATGTCGCGGTAGGAGATGGGGTCGATGAGGCGCACCACGGCGCCGGGCGAAGGCGAGAGGTGATAGGACTCCAGCGCTTGCCGCGTGCGTGGATGGACCGGCCAGATCACGGGGTAGCTCCCGCCGAGCTTCCGAAACGCCTCGACGATCCCGCCGAGCCGTTCCGCGTCATCCGTGTTCTCCGCGCGATGCACCGTGGCCAGGAAATACTCTCGTGGTCGCAGCTCGAGGCGGCTGAGGATCGTCGAGATCGCTCCCGCCTCCTCGAGGTTGGCGAGGAGTGCGTCGCACATGACGTCCCCGACGAGATGGACTCCCACGGCGATTCCTTCTCGAGCCAGGTTTTTGACCGCGGTCTCGGTGGGACAGAACAAGAGTGACGACACATGATCCGTCAGCACTCGGTTGGTCTCTTCCGGCATCCCCCGGTTGAAGCTGCGCAGGCCCGCCTCCACATGGGCCACGGGAACATGCGCATGTGCCGCCGCGAGAGCCCCGGCGAGCGTGGAGTTCGTGTCGCCATACACCAGGGCCCAGTCGGGTTTCTCCTCGAGGAGAACCGCTTCGATCCCCTTCAGCATTTCCCCGATCTGATGCGCGTGCGACCCGGAGCCGACGCCCAGGTGATAGTCCGGTTTCTTCAGGTCCAGCTCGCGAAAGAAGATCTCTGACATCTCATAGTCGTAGTGCTGGCCGGTGTGGACGAGGATCTCGCGCAGTCCGGAATCCGGATGTTCCTGGGCGTATCGCTCGATGGCTCGTGACACCGGTGCCGCCTTGATGAACTGCGGCCGGGCTCCGACGATGCTGGCGACCTTCATCGCGGAGACGCCGCCGGCGCCACCGCCGCCCTCACCGCAGACACCACGGCGTTGATCTGGTCGTCCCCCATCTCGGGGTAGAGCGGGATCGCCACGGTCTCCTCGGCAGCCAGCTCGGCGTGTGGGAAGCCGCGTCCGCCGCCGAGACGTCGGTACGGGGCCAGCCGATGCAGTGGCCGAGGGTAGTAAACGCCGGAAGCGATGCCGCACGACCGCAGATGGTCCCGAACCGCGTCACGCTGGCTGGTCCGGAGGACGTAGAGGTGGTAGACGTGGCGCGCGTACGGCGCTTCCTGGGGCAACTCGGCACCGATGTCGGCAAGAAGGGTCCGATACGTTCCGGCGATCCACCGCCTCCGCTCGCTCCAGGCGGCGAGGTGGCGGAGCTTCACGCGGAGGATCGCAGCCTGCAGCTCGTCCAGACGACTGTTGAAGCCGGACATTTCCGGTTGATACTTCTCCCGTCCACCGTGGGTCCGGAGCTTTTGGATCGTGTCGGCCAGCATGGGGTCGTTCGTCACCACCATGCCGCCGTCGCCGTAGCCTCCGAGGTTCTTGCTCGGGAAGAAGCTGAGGCACCCCGCATCGCCCAGGGCGCCGGTCTTGCGACCGCGATATTCGGCTCCGAGGGCCTGGGCATTGTCCTCGATCACCCGCAACCGCCGCCGTGCCGCCACGTCCAGAATCGGCGCCAGGTCGGCGGGGTGCCCGAACAGGTGCACCGGGATGATCGCCCTCGTCCGAGGGGTGACCGCGGCCTCCACCTGCTCCGCGTCGAGGCAATAGGTCCGGGGATCGACGTCGACGAACACCGGCGTCGCCCCGACCTGCGAAACGGCCCCCGCCGTCGCGACGAAGGTGTAGACGGGCAGGATGACTTCGTCCGTCTCGCCGATGCCGCAGGCGCGCAGCGTCAGGATGAGCGCGTCGGTGCCCGACGCCACCCCGACGGCGTAGCGGACTCCGAGATAGGCCGCGAGTTCTTCCTCGAACGCCTTCACCTGCGGTCCCAAGATGAACGTCCCGCTTTCGAGAACGGCGTGGAGAGCGTGGTCGATCTCCCCGCGGATGCTTCGGTACTGGGCGACGAGATCGACGAGCGGGATGCTCACGAGGCGCCCTGCGGCTCGGCGACGCCGTCCTCGGCGACGAGCGTGCCGCGCTTCACGTATCGGCTGCCACACGTCAGGCAGTGAGCCCGCTCGGTCGCCCGCGTGCCATCCGGAGCGAAGGCCAGCTTGAGCCCACACCGGCACATCCAACCCACGATGCGGCCCGGATTCCCGACGACCAGGGCGTGGTCGGGCACGTCGCTCGTCACCACCGCCGCGGCGCCGATGAACGCGTACCGGCCGATGGTATGGCCGCACAGGATCGTGCAATTCGCCCCCAGCGAGGCGCCCTTCTTGACGATCGTCTTCCGGTATTCGTGCTTGCGCGAGATGTGGCTACGCGGGTTCGTCACGTTGGTGAACACCATGCTGGGCCCGCAGAAGACGTCGTCTTCGAGGATCACACCGGTAAACAGGGAGACGTTGTTCTGGATCTTGACGTTGCGGCCGACGACGACGTCGGAGCCGATGAAGACGTTCTGGCCGATGCTGCAGTCCCGTTCGATCCGGGCGTTCTTCATCACGTGGCTGAAATGCCAGATCTTGGTGCCTTCTCCGATCTCGCTCGGCTCCTCGACGATCGCCGTCTCGTGGGCGAAGTACGGTTCCGGTCGGGGTTCAGGCAGAACCGCCGGGCCCTTTTGGTCCAGAGATCTCTGACACGCCTCCAGCACCTCCAGGACCCTGACCCCTTCCTCACCGTCGGTGTCCGGCCTGCTTCGGGTCGCGATGCACTCGAGGAAATGCCTGCACTCGGCCCGCAGCGGCTCCACCTTCGCGAAGGGGACCGCTTCCGCCTGCTCCATTCGTGGGACCGGAAACCGGTCCACCCACTCGACCGTGTGATTCAGGGAGCGAAGCTTCTGCTCGGGCTCCATGTCGTCGAAGATGACCATTCGCCGATCACCGACGACGATCAACTTCTGTTCCTTGTAGGGATGCAACCAGCTGAGAAAGACGTGGCCCTTCACGCCATTGCGGAAGCCCAGCGTGGTCACGGTCACGTCGGGGATCCCCTCGTTGACGTAGCTGCCACCGTGGGCGGCGATCGTGCTCGGCATCTCCCCCAGCAAGTACAGGATCGCGGAGAGGTCGTGGGGGGCGAAGCTCCAGAGAATGTTCTCCTCCGTCCTGAACCGGCCGAGATTCAGACGGTTGGAGTAAATGTAAAGGATCTTCCCCAGCTTGCCTTCGTCGATCAGGGCCTTCAGCGCCGTGACCGCCGGGTGATACCTGAGGATGTGGCCGACCATCAAGATGCGCCCTCGTCGCGCGGCGAGCTCGACGAGCCCTCTCCCTTCCGAGATCTTGAGCGCCAACGGCTTTTCGACGAGCACGTCCTTGTCCGCGAGGAGAGCCTCTCTGGCGAGGGCGTAATGCGAGCCTGCAGGGGTGGCGATCGCGACTCCGGCGACGCCATCATCCTTCAGCACCTCGGCAAACGACGTCGTCGATCTCGTCTCCGGGAATTTGTCCCGCAGAGAACCCAGTCGTGCCGGGTCCGTATCGCAAACCGCTCGGAGAGCACCAAGCTCGTGGAAGTTGCGCACGAGATTTTTTCCCCAGTACCCACAGCCCACGACCGCGATCTCGCTCATGGTTTTCGCCGGCTAGGGCGCGTGCTGGTACGCCAGCGGGTACCGCACGATCTCGTTCCAGTTCTTCTCCACCCAGGAGATGACGTCACCCAGGCCCTCGTCCAGGTCGATCTCCGGCTTCCAGCCCAGCTCGTCGCGCGCCCGGCCCGAGTCGATGACGTACGCCGCGTCCTGGCCGGGGCGCTCGTCCACGATCGTCGTCGCCTCCTCGAAGTGCCGCCCCAGCCGCTCGCAGATCGCGTGTACGACCTCGCGCACCGCGATGCCGCGGTCGGGTGAGAGGTGGTAGATCTGCCCGAGCCGCCCCTGCTCGAGCACCATGAGCTCTCCACGCGAGACGTCCCGGATGTGGATGTACGACTTCACCGCCCGCCCGCCGCCGTGAAGCTCGATCCGCCGCTCGAGCTTCACGCGGATGATCGAGCGCGGGATGATCTTGAAGAGCTGCTGCCGGGCGCCGTACACGTTCGTCGCGCGCACGGTGAGCAGGGGGAAGCCGAACTGCCTCGCGTAGGCGGCGAGGAGCAGGTCGGCGGCGGCCTTCGACGCGGCGTAGGGCGTGCTCGGGTTCGGGGGCGCGGCCTCGGTCACCCGCCCCACGCACGTGCCGTAGACCTCGGGCGAGGAGATGTGGAGGTAGCGATGCAGGTACTCGCGCCGCCGGAGGTGGTTCACGAGCGAGGCGAGCGCCACGCAGTTCGTCTGGAACCACTGCTCCGGGTACTCCCAGCTCGGCGCCACCTCGCTCTGCGCCGCGAAGTTCACGATGGCGGCCGGCCGCTCGGCGTCGAGGAGGCCCAGCAAGGCCGGCATGTCGCGGTTCAGGTCGAGCCGCACGTACCGGTAGCGCGACAGGTCCTGGCGCGCCTTGTACCTGAGGAACAACTCCGGCCGCTCCGGCGACCGGCTGATCCCGATGACCTCATGCTCGGGATCGTCGAGCAGGAGGTCGACGAAGTCCTGACCGGAGAATGAGTTGGCCCCGAGGACGACGATCTTCACAGGGCGCCCGCGGCCCCGCGCATCGCGCCGACCCGCGCGAGCGCTCGGCGCGCCTTGTGCAGTTGCTCCACCTTCCGCTCCTCGGGGTCCCGGACGCCGTCGGCGAACCGCCGCCGCTCGCGGCTCACCGGAAGGAAGTCGTTCAGCAGGATGCAGCACCACTTGATCTGGTAGACGGGCAGGAGGAGGGCGCAGCGGCTTCGGTGCCGCTCGGGCTCCGGAAGATCCCGGGCCACGGACTCGACGAATCCGGCGAAGTGCTCGAGCGGCACCGGGATCGCCGGCTGGCAGAAGAAATCGCAGACCATCTTCGCCGGATCGTCCCACCCCGCGTACTCGAAGTCGATGAACCGCAGCCGGCCGTCGGTCGCCAGGATCGCGTTGTGGAAGCCGAAGTCGGACGGCGACAAGCGCCGTTCCGCCATCGGCAGCGGCGCGCCGATCTTCACGCCCAGCTCAGCGGTATCGCGGCGCACGGCTGCCGCCACCTCCCGCCAGGCCGCGCCCAGCTCGCCCTCTACGAGCGCGGCCGCCTCGCGGTCGGCCGGCGACGACCGGTCGATCTCCTGCAGCCGCCCGATGCGACGCTCCACACACGTGAGGTGCTCCGCGATGCTGAAGCATGCCTCGGACGCGTCTGGGATCGCGCGCGCCTCCCGACGCTCCCGGTGACCATTCACCGCGTGGTAGAAGTCGAGCGACGCGTGGACCGTAGCAGCCGTCACGTCGGCGGGCCGGAGGGACCGCCCTTCCACGAACTCGTAGAGCCCCAGACGGTTCAGCCGGTCGCACGCCAGCGGCTGCGGCAGGCACCGCACCCCGCTCCGCCACGCGAAGCGCGAGAAGGAGAACTCGGCGCCAAGCCGGTCCCGCGGGTCGCCCGGGTGCTCGAAGTAGACCTTGAGCAGCGCCGCGCGCCCGCCCGCCTCCACGTGGAAGACCCGGTTGTTGGTATTTCCTTCGAGCGGTCGGAGCCTGATCTCGCCGCCCAGCCCGGCCTCCGCCGCGAGCGCGAGGACGGCCACTCGAGCGGGTTCGCCCGTCAGCCGTTGCTCGACCTCGGCCCACGAGGTGGCCCGATCCAACTGCCCGTCGTTCGGATACCGACCGTTCGGGTCGAACAGGATGCGCCGGACGCCCATGGGGAACTCCGGCTCGGTCAGGACTTCCGGGAGGTCGTCGACGAAGTGGCTGCAGCCCATGCGGGCGATACGCTGGAGCTTGTCGCGCTTCGTCAGCTCGAAGAACACCTGCGCGCGCGCGAGCCCCATGCCCTGCGGGTCGTAGAACCCCTGGCGCTCGAGCCACTCGTGCGCCGCCCGGTGCAGGTCGTACGCCGGTCCCAGGAACGGGTACCGCGTCTTGTGGCTGATGATGCAGACTCCGACCCCCCGCTCTCGGCAGCGCTCGAAGAAGTCTCGCACCCCGGGGAACACCGGCGCGTCCTGGATGAGAACGCCGTAGACGTACCCCTGGAGCTCGGTCCAGGCGTCCTCCCGCCCGCAGCCCCGAAGGTACTCGCGCACCTCCCCCTTGCCCGGGCCGACCGTGGCCGGGATCAGTCCCCGCGCGATGGCCGCCCCGTGGAAGAGGTGGTCGCAGCGGACGATCGTGTTGTCGAAGTCGACGCCGACGAGCACCGAGGCGCTCACCTCAAGTCCATCTGGACGAGAGGCCGTACCGTCCGGCCCGCCTCCAGGTCGTCGAGAGCGCGGTTGATATCGCTGAGCGGATAGGGCTCCACCATCATGGGCGCGAGATCCAGCTTCCCGGCGCGCACCAGCTTGCCGTACCGGAGAAAGTCGCGATCGGGCCAGTTGTCTCCGCCCCAGGTGCCGAGGAGCCGCTTGCCCAGGTTGAGCTGGCGCGGATCGATCTCGAGCCGCTCGCCGTGACGGGCGTTGCCCACCACGACGGCCGCCCCACCCTGGCCACGCACCGATGCCAGCGCCTGCGCCATCACGCTCGGACGGCCGGTGGCCTCGATGGCGATATCCACCCCGCCCGGGCAGATCGCCTCGATCTCCTCGAGCACGCGCCCGGCGGTGGCGTCGATGCAGTGCGAGACTCCCATTCGCCTGGCCACCTCGAGCTTGCGCGGCTCGACGTCGACGGCGATGACCGGGATGCAGCCAGCGACGGCGGCCGCCGCCACCGCGCAGAGCCCGATCCCGCCGGCCCCGAAGACGGCAAGGCTCTGCCCGGGGGCCGGGCGGGCGGTGTTGAACACCGCGCCCATGCCGGTCGGCACGGCGCAGCCCAGGAGGGCCGCCTCCTGCATGGGGAAGTCGTTGGTCAGCACCGTCAGCCGGTTTTCGCTGATGACTGCGTAGCGACTGAAGGTGGTGATGGCGCCGGCGTTGACCACACGCCCGTCCCAGCGATAGTGCGGGCCGGGCGCGTCGGCGCCTGAGCCCTTCATCCAGGAGAGGATGACCTGGTCGCCCGGCTTGACCTTCGCCACGCCGGGCCCTGCCTCCAGCACGGTGCCGCTGCCCTCATGCCCGAGGCAGTGCGGCACGTACCGGTCCTCGCCCCGGAAGCCGCGCGTCTCCAAGACCTGGGTGTGACACACCCCGCTGAAGGTGACCTCCACCAGCACCTGGCCCGGCGCGAGCCGCGGCACCTCCAGCTCGGCGAGCACCAGCGGCCTGCCGGTCTCGACGAGCACGGCCGCCGGCGTCTTCATCGCCCCCGCTCCCCCCGCGCGCCGCTCGCTTCGAGCATGCCCAGCGCCTTGTGGGCGATGGCGTCGGCGGTCAGCCCGAAGCGGCGCCGGGCGTGATCTTGCTCTCCCGCCTCGTGCAGGAACGTGTCCGTGGTTCCGACACGGCCCAGGCGTGCCTGCAGTCCCGGCTGCTCGGTCACCCACTCGGCGACGCTCCCGCCGAACCCTCCGAGCACGCTGTGCTCCTCGATGGTCAGCACCACCGAGCACCGGGTAAACACCTCGGCCAGCAGCGCCTCGTCGAGCGGCTTGACGGTGTGGAAGCTCACCACCTGCGCGAGCACCCCCTCACGCTCCAGCGCCTCGGCCGCAGCGACGGCGACAGGGAGCATCGTGCCGGTGCTCAGGAGACAAACCTCCCGCCCCGGCCGCACGACGATCGCCCTGCCGATGGTGAACGGGGGCGGCGCCTCGTGGACGACCGGCTCCCCCTTCTTCCCCAGGCGCAGGAAGACGGGTCCCGCGTGACGGAGGGCGGCCCGCACGGCGAGGCGAACCTCGACCGGGTCGCCCGGGCAGATGACGGTCATGTTCGGGAGCATCCGCAGGAAGGCGATGTCTTCGCAGGAGTGGTGCGTCCCGCCGAGCGACGCGTAGGACAGCCCGCCGCCCACGCCGACGAGGACAACCGCGAGCTTGTGGTAGCAGACGTCGACGCGGATCTGCTCGAGGCAGCGAGCCGTGATGAACGCGTTGATGGTGTAGGCGATCGGGCGGAGTCCCGACATCGCCGTTCCCGCCGCTACACCGATCATGTTCGCCTCGGCCACCCCGCAGTTGACGAACCGGGTGGGGAAGCGCCGCTTGTAGGTGTCGAAGAGCCGATTGCCGATGTCGCCCGAGAGCAGCACGATGCGGGGGTCCTCGGCGGCCATGGCGGTGAGCTCATCGGCGAAGGCGTTTCTCACAGCAGTCCGAGCTCCGCCTTGGCGCGCCGGACTTGATCCGCGTCGGGGGCGCGGTAGTGCCAGTTGTTGTCGTCCTCCATGAAGGACACGCCCTTGCCCTTCACGGTGTGGGCGACGATGGCGACTGGTTTGCCGCTCCCGTCGGGCACGTGCGCCATCACGTCGATCAGGGCCTTCAGGTCGTGCCCGTCGACCTCATAGCTGCTCCAGCCGAACGCCTCCCACTTCTCGCGCAGCGGATGCAGCGCCATGATCTCGTTGCTGCGCCCCGTGGCCTGCCACTTGTTGTAGTCGATGATGGCGGCCACGCGGTCGAGGCGCTGGGCAGGCGCCAGTAGCGCCGCTTCCCACGCCGACCCCTCGTTGCACTCCCCGTCGCTCATGAGGACGAACACGCGGTGGGCGAGGCCCTGCAGGCGTCCCGCGAAGGCCATCCCGACGCCCACCGGCAGACCGTGTCCCAGCGAGCCCGTCGCCAACTCCAACCCCGGCACGCACCCGGGGCTCGGCTGCTCGGCGAGGCGGCTGCCCGGCTCGGCGAAGGTGTCGAGCAGCGCCTCCGGGAAGAACCCGCGGTAGGCGAGCGCGACATAGAGCGCGGTCGCCGCGTGGCCCTTGCTGAGGATGAAGCGGTCGCGCTCCGGCGCGCTCGCATTTCGGGGATCGAGCGCCAGCACCTCCCAGTACGCGGCCACCAGGATCTCGACGCAGGAGAGCGTCGAGGCTAGGTGGGGGGTCCGCGCCCGGTGCGACATCTCGATGAGCCGGCCGCGGATTCGGCGGCCGAGGACCTCCATCTCGGGGACCGTCATGGCTACCGGAGGTGGGCCCACTCGTCGAATCGCGCGCGTGTCACCCGCCGGGCTTCCTCGCGTCCACCCGCGCGGTCATGGCGCAGTCCGCCAGGAAGTGCGCCAGCGCCGAGTGGATCACCTCGACGTAGCCATAGACCCGCGACGGGACGTAGAAGTTGATGGTGCCCATGCCGCGCAACGCGTTGTCGGCGCCGAAGCCGGAGAGCGTGATCACCTCGCACCCCGCCGCGGCCGCCTTGCGGACGGCCCGCAGGATGTTCTCCGAGCGCCCGGAGCTGCTGATCGCCAACAGGAGGTCGCCCGGCGTCGCCCAGAGCTCGACCGGCCGCTCGAAGACCGACCCGTAGCCGTCGTCGTTGGAGAGCGCCGTCAACAGCGTCGGCTCGTTGAACACGAGGGCTCGCACGTCGGCGGCCTTGCACAGATCGTTCTGCATGTGGCTGGCGATCGCCGCGCTGCCCCCGTTGCCGATCAGCATGACCTTGCCCGACGCCGCGCGCACGGCAAGGATCAGGTCGACCGCGCGCTTCGCGCCCTCGTCCAGGGGCAGGAGGGTTCCCTGGCCGTCCATCACCTCGAGACTCCGCAGCAGCTCGGACAACACGGCGAAGTAGTCGGTCGCGGTCTGGTGAATCACCGTGAGCGTCTCCTCGGCCCGGATGCGGCGCGTGGCGCACCCCGGGCCGCGCGCGAAGGTTTTACCTCGATAACGAACATGCAGCTTCGCCCTCTCACTTACATACCCGTGACGGGCCGCCGCCGAGGCGACGCGGGAGACCACGACGATGAGACTTCTTCTTCACGGCGACCCCCCCGAGAGGAGGT
>JACQNT010000110.1 GCA_016202915.1 Acidobacteriota bacterium | reverse complement strand
TACCTGCGCGCCGCGACGCGGCGCATCGCCAAGATCACGCTGCCCGGCCCGGGCCTGTGGGCGAACTTCTGGTCGCCCGAGCGCTCGGGGCACGCGTACCCCACGCTGGATGCGTTCCTGGCCGACGTCGTCGCCATCCTGCGCGAGGAAGTGGAGGAGCTGGTGCGCCTGGGGGCGACCTACATCCAGATCGACGCGCCGCACTATGCCCTGCTGATCGATCCGCGCACGCGGGCTTTCTACGAGAGGCGGTCGGGAGGCCTGGAGTGGTGGCTCGACCAGGCCGTCGATCTCGACAACGCGGTGATGGGCGCGGCGCCGCCGGAGGTGACCTTCGGCCTCCACGTCTGCCGCGGCAACCAGGACAGCCGCTGGCTGGCCGAAGGGGGGTACGAACCGATCGCGGAGGCCCTCTTCCGGAAAACCCGGGCGCACCGGCTGCTGCTGGAATACGACGATGAGCGCTCGGGGTCGTTCGGGCCGCTGCGCCACGTCCCTGACGACAGGGTCGTCGTGCTCGGCCTGGTCAGCACCAAGACCCCCGGCCTGGAGGCCCGCGACGACCTGATCGCGCGGATCCGCGACGCCGCCCGCTTCGTGCCGAAGGATCGGCTTGCCCTCAGCCCGCAGTGCGGCTTCGCGTCCTCGGTCATCGGCAACCGGCTCTCCGTGGAGGACGAGCGCCGCAAGCTGCGCCTCGTCGTGGAGACCGCCCGGACCGTCTGGGGGTAGCGATCCTCTACGACCTGGTCATCATCGGCGGCGGGATCATCGGGCTGGCCGCGGCGATGGAGGCCGTGAGACGCTTCCCGGATCTGCGCCTCCTGGTCGTGGAGAAAGAGAAACGGGTCGGGCTCCACCAGAGCGGGCGGAACAGCGGCGTCATCCATAGCGGCCTGTATTACCGCCCGGGATCCCTCAAGGCGACGCTGTGCGTCGAAGGCGCCGCGGCGATGCTGGCGTTCTGCCGGGATCACGGCATCCCGCACGAGATCTGCGGCAAGGTCGTGGTGGCCACCCGGGAGCGCGAACTGCCGGCGCTTCAGGAGCTGTACCGCCGGGGAACGGCCAACGGCGTCCGCGGCCTCGGGCTCGTGGGCCCGGAGCGCCTCGCCGAGCTCGAGCCCAACTGCCGGGGCCTGCGCGCCCTCCACGTCCCCGGCGCGGCGATCACCGACTTCGGGGCGGTGACCGGGAAGTACGCCGAGATCGTGGCCGCCGCCGGCGGGACGATCCGGACCGGGGCGCGGGTGACCGGCCTGGCGCGCAGGGGCGGCGAGATCCTCATCGAGACCACCGCCGGATCGTTCGCGACGCTCCACCTGATCAACTGCGCCGGGCTGCACAGCGACCGGATCGCCCGGATGGCGGGGGGGGCGCCGGACGCGATCATCGTACCGTTTCGCGGCGAGTACCACGAGATCGCGCCCGGGCGAAGGCATCTCGTGAGAGGACTCATCTATCCGGTGCCCGACCCGCGGCTCCCTTTTCTCGACGTCCACCTGACGAGAACCATCCGCGGGACGGTCGAGGCCGGGCCCAACGCCGTACTGGCGTGGAAGCGGGAGGGTTACCGCAGGACCGACTTCAGCCCCGGCGACACGGCGCGGACGCTGGCGCACGCGGGCTTCTGGCGGATGGCGTCGAGGCACTGGCGGAGGGGGCTGGTCGAGCTGCACCGCTCGTGGAGCCGCGGCGCGTTCCTGCGCGCGGTGAGGAGGTTCCTGCCGGATCTGCGCGAGGCGGACCTCCTGCCGGGCGGCGCCGGCGTGCGCGCCCAGGCGATCGATCGGGCCGGGAACCTCCTCGACGATTTCCGGATCGTTCGGACGGACCGGATGATCCACGTCCTGAACGTCCCGTCTCCGGCGGCCACCGCATCGATCCCGATCGGCCGGAGGATCGTCGACATGCTGGCGGAGATGCCGCCTCCGGCCTGCCGTTTCACGAGCGCCGGCGGTATTTCCCCATCAGCTCCGCCTGGGCCAGGATGTGACCCTGCATCGCCTTCTCCAGGTCCTGCCTCGTCGTCCTCGCTGGCAGGGTGAGAGCCGTGTCGAGCGCGTAGAGCCTGAAGAAGTAGCGGTGGGTTCCTGAAGGGGGACAGGGGCCGCCGTAGCCGATCCGTCCGAAGTCCGTCGTCCCCTGCCTCGGCCCCTCCGGGAGCGACTCCTTCTTCGGCAGGTCCTCCGCGAGGGAGCGCGCGCTCGCCGGGATGTTCCACACGACCCAGTGGACCCAGGTGCCGGCGGGCGCATCAGGGTCATCGGAGATCAGGGCGAAGCTCTTCGTTCCGGCCGGGGGGGCCGACCACGCCAGCGGCGGCGAGATATCCCTCCCGTCGCAGGTGTACTGGCTCGGGATCAGGCTCCCGGGCGGTATCGCTTCGCTCTTCAATTCCATGATTGCACCTCCTCGGGTGAGCCCCGGGTCGAGGGCCACGAGCCAGACGAGGAGCAACGACGGGCCAGCGCGTCTCGACACAGGGAGTCCTCCTTTCTTCGAGCGCTTGCATCATAGACGATCGACCGGCTCTTGACGCGGCCCGTCCTCCCGTGCTAGGAAGAGGACAATTCAGGGGGAAGTCTACGCTCCGCAAAGTCGTGTTCCATGCTTGTCCGTTGGCGTCGCTCCACCCGCCGCCCTCGATAATGACCATCGCGCCACGAAGAAGAACGCCGGAAAGAGAGGTGCCGCCATGCCTCCATGAAAGTCGCCTGTCGTCCGTCGGCCGATCGCCGTAGTCACACCCGGAATCGTCACCGTGGAGGTGAAAAACCATGCAAAGGAAGAGATACCTGACAATCGGGACGTGCCTTCTCGCTCTCGCGGTTGCGGTGGCGCTAGCCGCAGCGCCGCAGGAGAAGAAACAGACGGCCACGAGGGCGGCTGCCGGCCAGGATTTCCAGACGATCGCCCGCCAGATCGTCCACGAGTCGGTCCAGGTGAAGGAGCAGGACGGCGTCCTCATCACCGGCGACGCCACCAAGATCCGGCTCATGGAGGCGATCGCCGTCGAGGTGGCCAAAGCGGGGGGCTTTCCCCACATGATCCTGGAGTCTCCGGAGGCCGCGAAGCGCATCCTGACGGAGACTCCCATGCAGTACCTCCAGAACCCCAACAAGCTCAGCCTGGCGGAGGTGCAGCAGGCCAACGTCGTGATCAATCTGAGCGCCGTGGAGGATCCCGCGACGTTCGCCAGCGTGCCGGAGGAGCGGGTGGCGCTGGCCCGCAAGGCCGGGCAGGTGATCGCCGACAAGTTTTACCAGCGCCCCCTGCGGGCGCTGGGGCTCGGCAATCCGCTGATGCCCACCGCCGCGATCGCCCGCTTCTACGGCGTGCCGCTCCAGGACCTCGAGAAGCGATTCTGGGACGCGGTCAACACGCCGCACCTGGTCGTCGAGTCGAACGGCGAGAAGGTCCGGAAGGCGATCGAATCGGGCCGGGAGGTCAGGATCAGAACGCAGGCCGGCACCGACCTCAGGCTCCGGCTGGCTGGCAACGAGGTCACGGTCAACGACGGCCAGATCCACAACCCCCCCGCGGACAAGCCGGCCCAGGTCTGGCTGCCCGCCGGGGAGGTCTTCACCGCGCCGGACCGAACTTCGGTGAACGGGACGGTGGTCGTCCCCTTCATCGACTATCGCGGAAACAAGATCCGCAACGCCCGGCTGACCTTCGAGGCCGGCAGGCTCGCGCAGATCCAGGCGCAGAACGGCGAGTTCCTGAAGGACGCCCTGGCGAAGGCGACGGGAGACAAGGATTTCTTCTCGTTCCTCGACATCGGCGTGAACCCGAACAGCACGATGATCCCGAAGTCCGACTACTGCTCGTTCGAGATGGCCGGGATGGTGACGATAGGGATCGGCCAGGCCCCCTGGGCTGAGAGCCCCAACCAGACCGACTTCAGCCAGGAGTTCTTCATCCCCGAGGCGACCCTGGAGGTGGACGGGAAGACGATCATCAGGGACGGGAAGATCCAGATCTGAGAGGCGCGGGGGAACTCAGTCCCCCGTTCTCCCCGGACCGGCCGCGGCCTCGCCGCGGCAGAGGGTGAGGAACTGCCGCGCTTCGGGCGAAGCGGCGCTGCGGGAGAGAGTTTCCAGCGCCTCCTTGATGCGGATCGCCCAGGCGAGCTGGCGGGGTCCGATGTAGGTTCCCTGCGCCAGGCCGACGAGCTCGTACGACCCGTCGCGCAGGGCCACGACGGGAGCGCCGCTCTCTCCCGCGATGAGCCCCAGGGACATGAGGAACACGGACTCGCTGCGCGCCAGCGCGGAGACCGCCTCCGATCCGCGCAGCGCCGCCACCGCGCCCGGCCGGAACAGGACCCCCGCGACCGAATCGCGTTCCAGAAGCGCCACATAGTCGCCGAGCCGCAGCGCCTCGCTGTCCCCGATCGGGTAGGGGAAGGACGGCAGGATCTTTCCCTCCGGGAGGAGGAACAGCGCGAGGTCGGCCTCCTCGACGCGCGCCAGGGGTGTGAGCGGCACCTTCTCCTTGCCATCGAGAAGGTGGGTGGCCTCGGAGACGCGGCGGGCATCGACGGGGATGGTGACCTGCCCCCTGGGAGTCTTCACGGTCGTTTCGAGGCTGTCGAGAGTGACGGCGTGGGCGACCGTCAGGACGAAGCGTCCGAAGAAGACGGTGCCGCTCCCCTCCACGTGCGTCTTCGTCGGGGCGGAGTCGCCGGTGTCGAACGCCACTTCGGTCGCCAGGCGAAAGACCGAGGACCCGGCGGCGCTGAGCGGGGAGCCGCCGCCCTCACCGCAGAGACCGTCGTCGTAGCCGGGGGGCGGGGGCGGCTCCGCTCCGGGCCCGGCGCCTGCCCCCGCCTTCCAGCGTGCCAGGGCGCTCTCAGAATAGAGGATGATGGCCGCCAGCCCCGAGAGCAGGATGGTCGCGGCGAGTACCGGGCGCCATCTCAAGATCCCTCACCACCCTCCGGGCCGGCCGGGACGAGGCCATGCCGATGCATGACCGGGGCCAGGCCGATGCATCCGGCCCTGCCTGAAAGATGGGTGCCCGGGTCCGGTTCGTCAAGGCGCGCCGGGCCGCGCCACGATTGTCCGGGAAGATGGCTCAGCGCCTCCGGTCGCGGTCCCGGTCCGGGGCGGGGCCGCCGCCGCGCGGCCGGTCCGACGGGCGCGGACGCCGGGCCCGGCCGGGTGGCCGCCCGCCGCGCGGGCCGCCGGGCTCCTGGGGGCCGAGTGCCCGGTCGCGCGCCGCGGCGAAGCGGTGGCAGGCGCGCTCGAACCGCTCGGAGAGGGTGCGGCGGACCGCCTCGCTGACGTAGCCGAGGCGCTGCCAGGCGGCCTGCGCCTTCTTGAGGTCCTCAGAGGCCGCCCGCCATTTCGCCTCATCGGCGACCCTGCCTCCCATGGTGTTGGTCGCGAGGGCCTCGCGCCAGAGTGTGGCCAGCCGGGCGGCCGGCGACAGGGAAGCCTCGGCCGGCGCGGCCCCCGCCGGCATGAGGCGCTCGACCCGGACGCACAGTTCCTCCATTCTGCGGTGGTTCTGGTCCACGTCGAAGTCGCTCCCCTTCACCGGGTCGGGGTGCGCCGCGATCAGGCGGCCGAGGGCGCCGTCGAACCGTTCGAGGAGAGGGGCCGCGTGCTCCGGCGGGAGCGGGGCGCACTGCTGCCAGCGGCTCCAGGCGGACTGCAGCGTCTCGAGGAGCCGCCCGGGCGCCGGCGCCGGGCCGGGCCCGTCCCCGGCCGGGGGATCCTGGGCGGCCCCCTCGGGACCGGTCGCGGCGACGGCCGCCAGGAGCGCCTCGAGCTCCCGGCACAGGCCGTCGCGGACCGCCAGGTTCGCCTCCAGGTTGATCTGGTGGCGCCGCTTGTAGCGCTCGAAGAAGCGATCGCAGGCCCCGCGGAAGCGCTGCCAGAGCGCTTCCGACCGATTCTTGCGCACCGGGCCGATCTTCCTCCAGTCCGCCTGCAGCCGCTTGACCTCGGAGGCGGCGGCCTCCCAGTCCGTGGAATCGGCGAGTTTCTCGGCCCTGGCGCAGAGCGCCTCCTTCGCTTCCAGGTTCTTCGCCCATTCGTCCTTGCGGCGGGCGAGGGCCTCCTTCCGGCGGGCGAAGAACCGGTCGCAGGCGCTCTTGAATCGCTCCCACAGGGCCTTCTCCTGGCCGCGGGTCGCGGCGCCGATCTTCTTCCATTCAATCTGAAGCCCCTGGACCGCCTCCGCCGCCCGGCCCAGGTCGGTCGAGTCGACGAGGGCTTCGGCCTGCTCGCACAGGCCCTGCTTCCTCGCCGCCTGCTCCGCGTGGTGCGCCTCCACCCGGGCGCGCACCTCGTCCTGCGCTGCCTTGAAGCGCAGCCACAGCTCCTGCGCCCTGTCCTTCGACGCCGCGCTGGCCTTCATCCAGCGCTCCTGAAGGTCCTGCGCCTGGCGGGCGGCCTCCAGCGGGTCGGTGACCTCGCGCAGCGCCTCGGCGAGGGCGCAAAGCTCCTCCTGCACCCCCTCGTTGGCCCAGCGCTTCCAGGCGTCGCTGTCGCGCAGGTCCTTCACTTTCGGGGCGAGGGCCGCCTGGATCGCCTTCAGCCGCTTGAGCAGGGCGGCCCGCTCCCGGCGGGAGGGGAGCTCCGGCATCTCGTCCACCGCGGCCCTGACCTCGCGGAGGACCGGGTCGGCCGTCTTGAGGGTCAGCGTCCCGGCGCGCAGCAGGCCCGCGGCCCTCTCGCACAGCAGCCGCAGCCGTCCGGCGTTCTCCCGCTGACGCCGCGCGCGCTCCTGGCTCTGACGGGCGCGCTCCTCCCGCCCGGCCTGCCTTTCCGCCTCGAGGCGGGCCTCGGCCTGCTCCTTGTCCCACTCGCCGTGGCGCGCCAGGCACTCCACGCAGGCCCGTTCGAAGCGTAGGGCGAGGTCCCTTCCTTCGTCGGTGTCGAGGGGGGCGAGGCGCTCCCACTCCCAGCGGGCGTCGTCGACGGTGCGCGGCGCCCCTTCCCCCCGGGCGGATTCGACCGCCTCGCACAGCGCGGCCCGCGGGGCGATGTGCCGCGCGACGTACTCCGCCCTCTCCCGCTTGCGCCGTTCGCGCTCCTCGCGCTCGGCCCGGTTCCGCGCCAGGCGCTCGCGCGCGGCCAGGCAGTCGGCCGTGAAGCGCTCGGCCAGGTCCTCGTCGATGTCCGGGATCAGGTCGTCCCACGCCTCCCTGGCCGCGGCGATCCGCGCCTCGAGCGGCTCGCACTCCACCGATCGGGCCAGGGCCTCGACCTTCTCGCAGAGCTGGATCTGCTTGCGCCGATCGGACAGCCGGAGGGCGGGGGCGGCGCCGGCCGCCGCCTCCAGGCGGGCGCGCAGCATCGCCCGGGCGCGGCGGGCCGCCGCCCGGCTCCGCGCGCGCCCGGCGACCGCTTCGAGGACCTCCTCGTCGGCCAGCCGTTCGATGGCCGCGAGGGCGGCGTCCTCGTGGATGCTCTTCAGCGCCACCGCGCCGAGCTCCGCGGGATCGGCGATTCGCCCGAGCGCCTCCAGGCGGATCGCCGCGTGCCGGCCGTGCCGGGCCACGCTCCCGAGCGCCCGGGCGTCGGCGAGGCGTGGCAGGGCCGCGCGGGCCACCGGCTCGAGGACGGCCGACCGGGCGACCGCGACGAGGTGTTTCAGATCGCTCAACGCGGCGAGCGCCGCGAGGCCGATCCCTTCGTCCTGGCCCTCGACGGCCAGGCGCAGGAGGGCATCCGCGGCTTCCTCACGGACGGACGCCTCCGGGTCGGACCGCGCGATCTCGTCCAGGAGGGCGGGGTCGCCCAGCTGCCGGACGGCCGCGCGCCGCGCCTTCGGGTCGGCGTGCTTCCAATTAACGTGATGCTCCCGGAGGCGTTCCAGAAGGCCCATTCCGTGGGTTCTCCGAAGGGGAGATCATGCCAGAGAAGGGGCGCAGGTCACAGAGGAATTTTCGTCCCCCGGACCGCTCCGCCCGCCGGCCGGTCCCGCTCGACGAGCGACCCGGGCACCGTCGCGTCGCTGCCGTCCGGGAAACGGACCCAGGCCTTGTACCCGCCGTCGTAGTCGCGCGCCCAGACGACAAGCCTCACTTCCTGCCCGGCGTAACGGGCGCGCTTCCCGCCTTCCGGATCGACCCCCATCATCACCCGGATGAACGGGTTGCGCGCGCGCTCCTCGCCGACCGTGGAGCCGCCGGCGTGTCCGGGCGCGAGGCGCATCTCCGGCGGCAGGCGCATGAGGCGGTCGACGACGGAACGGCGCAGGTCGGTGAAGGTGGTGTGCCCCGGTGCCGTGGTGCTGCCCACCGAACCGCGGAACAGCGTGTCGCCCGTGAAACAGATCTGGTCGTTGACGACGAACGCCGCCTGGCCGGCCGTGTGCCCCGGGATGTGCAGGACCCGGATCTCGAGGCCTCCCGTCCGGATCACCTGCCCGTCGTCCAGCGCCTCGTCGATGCCGGGGATCGCCCCGGCGTCGAGGCGGTGGGCGCAAAGGCGGGCCCCCGTCTCCCGTCGCAGGCGGGCGTTCTCGGCGACGTGATCATGATGATGGTGCGTGTTGAGGACATGGGTGACGCGCAGGCCGCGGGACCGGACCGAGGACAGGAGGGCGTCCACCGGGCCGCCGCTGTCGATCACGACGGCCGGTGCGCGGTCCGCTTCCGTGACCAGGTAGGTGTTTGACAGCCACTCCGCGTGCTCGAACCTCTCCACGTAGATCTTGGGCGCCATTTTCTTGTCCCTCCGTCGCGGGCCGCCCCGGCGGACCGCCGGGCCGCGCGGCCCAGCGGCGGTGCGCTACCAGAGGCCCGGCAGCAGTCGATAGCGTACCCTCTCAGCGTACTCCCGGTAACCGGGGAGGTTCTGCTTCAGGAAGAGGTCCTCGAATCGCGCCCTGTGCAGGACCCCTAGTCCGTACGCCGCGGCCGGGAGCAGGGACCACCAGGAGTCGAGCGCCACGGCGCTGCAGAGGGCGCCCAGGATCATCCCCGCGTATCCCGGATGGCGCGCATACCGGTAGGGGCCGTCCATCACCAGGCGGTGCCCGCGCTCCGTCTGGATCCTGACCACCGGGGAGAAGAAGCGGTTCACGCTGGACGCCCAGAACACCATGCCGAAGGACGCCGCCACGACCGCCAGCGCGATGACCTGAAGGGCCGGCGGCACGGTGTCCGACCAGTGGAAGCGCCCGGCGTCCAGCCCCGCGACGACCAGCTCGGCGAGGAAGAGCACCGAGGCGATCAGGGGGAAGGCGCAGTCTTTCCCGCCCGGACCCGGGCGGAGCCGCTCCCTCGCCAGACCGGGGTCCACCGTGAACGCGTGGATCAGGGTCAGCACGGCGAGGACGGCGGCGTAGGCCCAGAACATCGGGAGGTCGAACCGCCCGGCGGTGCCGAACAGGAGGCCCAGGACGACGAGGCTGGAAACCACCCAGTACAGGAAGCGCGTCACCATCGTCGGCGGTCGCCGGACCGGCGCTACGGTTCGATGAGCAGCGACGGCGGCGGAACGCGGTACCCGGGCGCGACCTCGCCGCCGTACCGGAGCGGCGTTGAGTCGTTTGAGCCGACTATAAGCCAGATCGGCCTGGGTCCGCAATCCGATTGATCCCGCCGCGGCGAGGGGCTACACTCCCTCTCCGATGAGGATCGTCCTGTTCGACATCGACGGCACGCTCCTGACGACGGCCGGGTCGGCCCGGGACGCCTTCGCCCGGGCGCTGAGCGAGGCCGCCGGCCGGCCGATCCGCCTGAACGGCTACTCGTTCTCCGGCAGGACCGATCCGCAGATCGCCCGCGACATCCTGGCGGGGAACAGCCTCGAGGGGGAAACGCTGGAGGACGCGGCCCCCGAGGCGATCCGGCTCTACCTCCGCTATTTCGGCGAGGCGCTGCCGCGCCTGCGGGGGGCACGGCTGCTGCCCGGGGTCCGTGAACTCCTCGTCGCCCTCGCCGCCCGTCCCGACGCCCGCACGGCCCTGCTGACGGGGAACGTGGAGCCGGGGGCCCGTCTGAAGCTCGGCCACTTCGGCATCGCGGGCTTTTTCGACTTCGCGCTCAGTTGCTTCGGGAGCGACGACCCCGACCGCTACCGCCTGCCGGCCCTCGCCCTGGAGCGGGCGCGCCTCGCGCTCGGAGGGGCGATCGCGGGGCGGCAGCTCGTGGTCGTGGGGGACAGCGAGCACGACGTCCTCTGTGGCCGCTCCATCGGGGCGCGCTCCGTCGCCGTCGGCACCGGCTGGACTCCCGCCGAGACGCTCCGCTCCCTCGGCCCCGACGCCTTCCTGGAGGATTTCTCCGACACCGGGCGCGCGGTCGCCTGCCTCCTCGGATCGACGCGCGACGAGAGCCTGTCCTGAACGGCCCGGCGGGGAGACGAGCCGGCGGAGAGGCAGAGAGGCCTTGCGTGGTGGGCGGGGGATGGTGTATACATGTCACAAGTTCGGCAGTCCAACACAAGTTCGGCAGTCCAACCAGCAGGACGGGGTCTCCGATGCAGGAAGAACTCAAGGCTCAGGAAGAGATTCTCCCTCTCGAGGCGGTGGTCGAGCAGAAGAATCTCGTCCCGACCTGACACTGATCGAGAACCGGCTCGTGTAGCTGGTTCGTGATTGACGCTCGCCCTGCGGGTCTGCCCGGGATCCGGCCGTCGGCGGTCGCATGGCTAGGGAGACGATCTCGGTCGGGGCCTTCTACAACCCGCACCTGGGGGCGGAGATCCTCGCCCGCGGTGATCTGATCGGCCATCTGGCGATGGCCGACCCGCCCGAAAAGGACGACCCGTACTTCCCGCAGGTCCGCGAACGGTTCGTCCTCCTCCTGCACGACTACATCGGCCAGCTCGCCGACCCGATCCCCGTGCACGCTGCCGAACGCGCCCGGCGGCTGGCGGATCTCTACCGCTCCCCCTGGGTCGCCGAGCACTGCCAATGCGTGGTCACTCAGGACGGCCGCCACAACGTGGACTACGTCTTCCCGCCCATCTACACGCGGGACATGCTGGCGCGCTACATCGCCAACGCCCGCGCCCTGCAGGAGGCGATCGGCCGGCCTCTCGTGCTGGAGCAGATCCCGCGCTACTTCCGCATCGACCTGGACGAGATGAGCGAGGGACGGTTCCTGCGCGACTTCTTCGAGGGAAGCGGCGCCACGTTTCTGCTCGATGTCGCCCACGCCTGGCTCCAGGCGCGCTACCAGGGCCGGCCGGTGCGCGAGTACCTCCTGGAACTGCCCCTCGATCAGGTGACGGAGCTGCACATCGCCGGCGTGACCGATTATTCCGACCTGGGAGGGCCGTGGATCGGCCCGGTCGAGCCGACCGACGAGATGCTGGATCTGGCGGCCTGGGCCTTCGAGCGCACCCCCCGCGTCCGGGCCGTGACCTTCGACGCCTTCTCGACGCTCCTGCGGCCCGGGGCGATTCCCCGAACGGTGGAACGGATCCGCCGCCGGCTGGGGCTCTGAGAGGGGCACTGCCGTGAGGGATGAAACGGCCGAGGGGAGGGAGTCGGCAGGCCGGTCGCCGGACTGCCCCGCAGTTCTCGCCGACTCGCGCGCCACCCAGGACATCATTCTGCGCCTGCTCGCTGATGGCCCCCTGCGGGCCGCCGCCCTGGACGGTGACGCGGCGCCGGAGATCGCAGTCGTGATGGCGCACGTGGATGCCGCCGGACTGGAGCGGTTCGGTCGCTTCCTCTGCCGTCATTACTACCGCGAGAGGATCGTGCATTTCTTCCGGTATGCCAGGGCCCTGGAGGGCGTGACGGGACGCGCTCCCGAGGCCGCCCTGAAAACGGCGGAGTTCAAGGCTTTGATCCCGCGCCTGGTCCTGGGCGAACGCGCCAGCGCCCGGCTGGTCCTGGACCTGCTGGAGCGGCACCTCACGGCGGAGGCCGGCCGGATTCGCGCGCTGGTCCCGTACTGGGACGACCTGACGGCCTACCAGGGCGCCCTGTTCCTGTGCGACGCCCTGCCGCCCGCCAGACCGGAGGCGCGTGCGCCGGCGCCGGGCGGCCTCCGATCTCCGGCGCCCGATGTTGCGGGATCGCCGCGACAGCGCAGGTTCCCGGGCCGCTCCGAAACGGCGGCCATCGTCGATCTCGAATGGGACCTCCCGGAGGTCCTGCCGCTTCTCCTGCGGCCTTTCGAAAAGCCGCCCGTGCCTCCGCGGCGCCCGACACGGCTCCTGTTCGCCCGCTCGGTGCACGGAGAGGTGACGGCGCTCCGCTGTACCGACGCCCTCAAACGTCTCCTGGAAGGGTTGACAGGAGAGGAGAGCCTCGAGCAGGCAGCCGCCCGGATGAACCTCGACCGCGCGTCGCTCGAAAGGGCCTGGAAGGAACTCGAGCGGCTGGGCGCCGTCGAGGTTCGCGACTGATGTCAAGGATCGAGATCGATGTCCTGCTGACCGAAGACAGGATCGCGGAGGAGTTCCTTGCCGCGATCGACCGGCGCTCGGTCCCGGAGAAGCTCTTCTACTGGACGCCCCTGTCGGTCGCAGCCTGGCTGGAACTGTGCCGGGACGACCAGCCGTACAGGAATTACAGCCGGTCCTACAGGCTGGTCTCGAGGCACGCGGCCGAGATCGCCGGCCTCCTCGGACCCGCCGCCGCAGGAGGCGGTGGTCCGGCCGGGGAGATGGAGGTCGTCAGTCTCGGGGCGGGACAGGGGGACAAGGATCTCCTCGTCCTGGAGGCGCTGCGAGCCGGCGGGCGGGCGGTCCGGTACCGGCCCGTCGATTCGAGCCAGGCTCTGCTGGAGCTGGCAGTTGCGCGCGCGACCGGGGCCGCCTTCACCGCCCGCGGGCTCAAGGCCGATTTCGCCGATCCCGGGACTGCGGAAGCGCTCGCATCCCCGGCCGGCAGCTCCCGGCTCTTCCTGCTCCTGGGGAACACGCTGGGGGCGATCGATCCACCGGAGTTCCTGCGAAACCTGGGCCGCCTGCTGCGCCGAGGCGATCGCCTGCTGCTGGACGGGGAGATCTTCAGCCCGGCCGACACGATGAGCGGCTACGACAACCCGGCGAACCGGCGCTTCGCTTTCGCGCCCCTGGCGAGCCTGGGCCTGGAGGAAAGCCGGGACGGCGTCCTGGAGTTCGAGACACGAAGCGATGCGCGGCTCGAGGGTGTGCATCTCATCGCCAAGCAGTTCCGCGCCACCCGTCCGCTCACGGTCTTTTTGGCCGGAAAGCGGCTGGAACTGCGGGCCGGCGAGACGATCGCCATGAACCCGTCCTGGAAATACTCGCGGGCTGCCTTCCTCCGGATCCTTCGGGAGGCAGGCGGCTTCCAAACCGTCCGCGAGTACCTCAGCGGAGACGAGCGCTTCCTGATGGTCCTGGCCGCGCCGGAGTGATCAGCGCATAGGAAGTCCAGGCTGCGTTTTCGGGTATTATAGGTCCGGCAAGGGACCTTCTGTCAACATCGCCCGGAGCCCCGGAAGCATCCAAGGTGGCGGCGGGGAGTCTTCGCCGCGGTCGTACGCCGGGCAGGCACACGGGGACCGGCACAGGCCGCGCGGCTGCTGGCGGATTGGTCTAGGCGAGGTCAGCGAGGGTCGGGCTGGGGTGCAGGAACGGATCGGGAGCGGTCACCGGCGGCGCCGGGGTAACGGGCGGCGGACGGGAGGACAGACCGAGATAGTCGAGGATCGCCCGGATGGCGTCGGGGTCCTGAATCGCGGCGCGCACGCGTAGCCTCCCGCCGCAGGCGGGGCATTCCAGGACGTCGAGTGCGAAGACGCGCCGCATCAGGTCCGCCCAGGGCAGATTGCGACGCCGAGCTCTGTCGACCGGTGCGTTCTCTGTCTCTGCGGAGGTCGTGGGCCGCGAACCTCCTG